>CAWUJF010000115.1:0-8074 GCA_963922405.1 uncultured Hyphomicrobiales bacterium
ACAAACAGAGCGACGAGATAAACAAGACCCCAGCTATCAGCAAATTCTCGAAATGTAGAATAATCCATTTTTTTACCTCAGGTTCTCTTCTTGCTTATAGGCTTCCAGATCGACCAGTGTTCCGAGCATCTGAAGATAAGCTACGAGCGCATCCATTTCGGAAACCATTGTTGGATTGCCGTCAAAATCTCGAATGCTGATTTTCTGATATCTCTCTTCCAGTCCGTCGGTGTCAGCATCTGGATCAGCCTGCGTTTGCAGATCTGAAGCAGCATTTTCAATCATCGAATCGGAATAGGGCACGCCGACCGCTCGGTTCGCAACCAAATGACCACTGATGGCCTCGGCTCTCAAAGGAGTATCGAGCAGGAAGGAATACTTCGGCATGATGGATTCAGGCACAACGCTTTGCGGATCGATCAAGTGCTGCACATGCCATTCATCCGAGTAACGTCCACCAACCCTGGCCAGATCTGGTCCGGTTCGCTTGGAACCCCACTGGAATGGATGATCGTACATGCTTTCTGCAGCAAGCGAGTAATGACCGTAGCGTTCAACTTCATCGCGGAAAGGCCGTATCATCTGGCTGTGACACACATAACAACCCTCCCGGATGTAAATGTCACGACCTGCAAGTTCTAGCGGCGTATAGGGACGCATACCTTCCACTTTTTCGATCGTGTTTTTTACATAGAATAGTGGGGCAATCTCCACGATGCCACCAATCAGCACAGCGATCAGTGAAAAGACGAACATCAAGGAAAGATTTCTTTCGAGTTTCGCATGTTGAGTTAGAAAAGACATCTTTTACTCCTATTCAGCAGGGATAGCGGCTGGCTTGGAAGCTTGTGCTGTTTCCAACACATCCCCACGTATGGTTCGCCAAACGTTGTAGACCATGATAAGTGCGCCGGAGAGATACAGCAGCCCGCCGAGGGTCCGCATGACATATTCCGGGTGGATAGCTGATACGGTTTCGATGAAAGAGTTTACAAGGAACCCTTGGTCATCATATTCACGCCACATCAGGCCTTGTGTAATTCCAGCTACCCACATGACAGCTGCGTAAATTACGATACCCAGGGTTGCGAGCCAAAGATGCCAGTTCACAAGCTTGAGAGAGTAAAGCTGACTGCGACCCCATAATTTGGGCACCAGGTAGTAAAGGGAGCCGAATACGATCATTCCATTCCAACCAAGCGCGCCTGAATGCACATGCCCAATGGTCCAGTCGGTGTAATGTGACAGCGAGTTGACGGATTTGATTGACATCATCGGTCCTTCAAATGTCGACATTCCGTAAAATGCCAGGCTGATCACCAGCATCCGCAATACCGGGTCAGTACGAAGCTTGTCCCAGGCTCCTTGTAAGGTCATCAAGCCATTGATCATGCCACCCCAAGACGGCATCCAGAGCATGATTGAGAACACCATACCAAGCGTCTGTGCCCAATCAGGCAGTGCGGTGTAATGCAGATGGTGGGGACCTGCCCAGATATACAGGAAGATCAGAGCCCAGAAATGGATAATGGAAAGACGGTATGAATAAACCGGACGTCCGGCCTGTTTTGGCACGAAATAATACATCATGCCCAAAAAGCCAGCAGTTAGGAAAAAGCCCACGGCATTATGCCCGTACCACCATTGGGTAAGAGCATCCTGTACTCCAGCAAACGCAGAATAACTTTTAACGCCGAGGAATGAAACAGGGACTGCTGCATTGTTGACCAGATGCAACATTGCAACGGTAACAATGAAAGATAGATAGAACCAGTTCGCCACATAAATATGAGGCTCTTTACGGCGAACGATGGTCCCCATGAAAACAATCAGATAGGCGACCCAGACCACTGTAAGCCATAAGTCCACATACCACTCTGGCTCTGCATATTCTTTGGACTGAGTGATGCCGAGCAGGTATCCCGTTGCTGCGAGAACAATAAACAGCTGATAACCCCAAAAGACGAACCAGGCGAGATCACCCCCGAACAACCGCGCCCGGCAAGTCCTTTGCACCACATAGAAACTGGTGCAAATCAGTGCATTTCCACCAAATGCAAAAATGACAGCTGATGTATGTAGCGGCCTTAGTCTGCCGAAGTTTAAATAAGGCTCCAGATTGAGTTCCGGCCAGGCCAGTTGAGCGGCAATAAACACGCCAACCAGAAAACCAACAATCCCCCAGAACAAGGTTGCTATGACGCCGTAGCGAACAATTTCATCAGAATATTCATGGGATTCAGCCGGGATTTTAGTTGAACCGGGACTGGCAAATTCCACACGCCGCATAAGGACGACCGTGCTTCCCAAAAGGACAAAGCACAATATTCCCATGTGTGCCTGGAAAAGATTATCATTTGAAAACGCCGCTGCCAGTAGCGCAAAGAAAGCACTAATGCCAACGGCAAGGACTGCACCAATATTTTTCATTTTAACTCCCCAGTGGATACGGGTCAGCAAACCGCTTTCTGGGACAATTCCATATTGACGGAAACGTACCTTGATCTGGATCAATGAAATTATCGGTTCGGTCCATTAAGAATCTTAACGGAGGAATTGAACGGAAAACTATTTGTGGGCCGGGAGAAGATAATGGAACTGAATAGTTCGGCACATCTAAACAAGCGGATAGATTCGGTGATCGGTGAGATCAACCATCACCACCAAAAACAGCTGGACCTTTGCCAGAGGCTGGAGCGGGTAGCAGACAGTTTGCCAGACAATATTGATAGACAAGAGTGCCTGTCAATTTCATGGCAGATTTACCCGATAGTAAAGGAAGCGCATCGCTTTGAGGAGGAGACACTCTTTCCATTACTTACGATGGAAAAAGATGATAACTCTACCCTATCAAACAGTTTGGAGCGGCTTAAGTTTGAACATTGGGAAGACGAAAGCTCAGCGGAAGACATCAGTCTTTCACTACGGCAAATGATCTCAGAACCGGCCAGCGCGAATGTTGAAAAAATTTCTTACATGCTGCGTGGTTTTTTTGAAGGGTTGAGACGGCACATCGCGTTCGAAACAGATCATTTACTGGCTAAGTTGGATAACCTGAAAACAGTTAGCTAACATTGTCTTCCGCAATCTGTTGAAGGCGAGTAAGGCTTATAATTTCTACCGATTTGCGATCGCTGATATCTATTACGCCCTTTTTGCGAAGATTGGTCAGTTGTCGGCTGACAGTTTCAATCGTTAATCCTAAGAAATCTGCGATGTCGGCCCGCTTTAGCGGTAATTCAATCTCTATGTTCTTGATTTTTTTCTCTCTTTCAGGATCAATATGACTTGCAATCAAGAGCAGAAAACTAGCGACCTTTTCAATCGCGGTCTTCCGACCTAGGGTTAGCATCCAGTCGCGTGCCTCATCCAATTCCCGCATATGTTGTTCATGAATGCGGCGTTCCATCTCAGGTGCTTCTTCAATGATCCGTTCAAGAACACTCTTAGGAAAAGAACACAGACGAACATTCGTTGCTGCTTCAGCTACAACGCTGGATTGATCTGTCAGTGGCCTGCCGAGAAAATCTGGTGCAAATTGAAGCCCGACTATTTGCTGGCGGCCATCCGCCATCAGTTTTGTCAGTTTCACGACACCTCCCAGAACATTGGAGTATGTGTCCTTGTCGCCACCTGACTGTTTCAGTTGTACATTGCTTTCATGAGCGGTTCGTTGGGTGTGTTGGCTCAACTCTTGAAGTTGGCTCGGTGTCAACGCACCGCAAATCCCACCATGTCTGGCCTCACAAGATCGGCAAACAAGGGGAATGTCAGAGTTGTGAATGTCTTTGCGCTTCTGATCACCCACGTCACTTCCAATCTAAAAACAGCAGGACTGTTTCTAGCTTAAACAGTATTTATCAAATTTCCAACATTCAGCAAAGCGAAAAATTGCTGTGTAGTTTGACCACCCAGCATCCCGGAGCTAGTGACCGCCATTCTTGCACGCAGAACAGACACCTCTGAGTTCTATAACAGACTCACGCAATGAAAAATCAATCTCCTTTGCTAGTCCTTTTACGGCTTTTATCAGGCTGTCATTTACAAGTTCCCGGACACTCCCACATTTTTCACAAATAGCAAATTGTACACTTTCTTTGGTTTCACCTTCACAGGATGGGTGCTGACACGCAACAAAGGCATTCAAGCTCTCCAGTTTATGAACCAGTCCAAATTCAACCAGTTTGTCCAATGCACGGTAAACCTGCAGCGGTGCTCGAAAGCCGTGATCACGAAGTTCATCAAGAATTGTATAAGCGCTCAGCGGTCCATTGGCATTTGACAATGCTGTCATTACCAATGTCTGGTTCTTCGTGAGATCCATTTGATGATGTACATGTTTTGTCATTATCAGTTCCTCTGAATTAACTGGGCTTACTATTTTCACGTTCCAATTTTCGCCTGTTCGCAGCAAACGGGGCAGGTAGGATAGATATAATAAATAAAATCAGCGCCGCTACAACAATACTTGGCCCAGCCGGAGTGTCCCATTCAAGTGACCCGAACAATCCGCCGAACACCGCAATTACACCTACAATGGAGGAAAGCAGTGCCATTTGCTCCGGTCCCCTGGCAATACGACGTGCAGCTGCTGCCGGAATTATGAGTAATGCTGTAATAAGCAATACACCTACAATCTTCATCGATATTGCGATAACTGCCGCCATCAGAAGCATGAAAATGATGTTAGCACGGTCAGGATTCATTCCTTCAGCTTGTGCGAGCTCGTGATTGACGGTACCAGCAAAAAGTGGCCTCCAGATTTTCAATAAGACAGCCAAAACCAGTAAGCCACCACCAAATATGACAGCAATATCGGTCCGGGTAACAGCAAGAATATCCCCGAACAGAAATCCCATCAAATCAACCCTGACCCATGTCATGAAAGCGAATACCACGAGACCGACAGCAAGAGCAGAGTGCGCGAGTAAGCCGAGCAATGCATCAGAAGAAAGTGTTGCTCGCCGTTGTAACAACAATAATGCCAGCGACACACAGGTTGAAACAGCAAAAACCGCCAGAGTAATGTTCACCTCAAACAGAAGAGCAAGCGCCACACCTAATAATGCCGCGTGTGAAAGTGTATCTCCGAAATACGCAAGCCTTCGCCATACGATGAAGCAGCCTAATGGTCCCACAACAAGAGCCACCCCGGTCCCGGCAACGATCGCACGTACAAAGAAATCATCAAGCATCGCTTCCAGCTCCTTTGTCATCCTTATGGTCGCCAGTTGTATGATGACCGTCTTCAGGATGGCAATGATCCGTTATCGATCCATCGCGATGTCGGACACGGCCATCCGGCAGATGTTCATGGTCGTGACTGTGTTCGTAAATTGCAAGGCCAGATGTCGCTCGAGCGCCGAAAAGCTCTTTGTATTCGTTGCTGGATGCAACAGTTGTTGGGGTGCCGGAACAGCACACATGCCCATTTAGGCAAATCACCCGGTCAGTTGCTGCCATCACCACGTGCAAATCGTGAGAAATCAGTAGAATACCGCAATTGAGTTCATCCCGAATCTGTTTGATGAGATCATAAAGAGCAATCTCGCCATTGAAATCCACGCCCTGTACGGGCTCGTCCAAAACGAGCAAGTCAGGTTTTGTAGCCATAGCGCGCGCAAGCATTACCCGTTGAAACTCCCCACCAGAAAGAGTTCTAACCTCTGACTGCGATAGATGGAGTGTGTCGGTAGCTGACATAGCGGCCTTTGCTTCAGTTTCTTTGATATGGCCTGTCAAGCGCATAAACCTGTCGACTGATAGTGGTAGCGTCCAATCAACAAGAAGTTTTTGAGGCACATAACCAACACGCAATTTGTCACGTTTGCTCGCGGTTCCTTCATCAGGTTGAATAACGTTAAGCGCCATTTTGGCTGTGGTGGATTTCCCTGATCCATTTGGGCCAATCAGAGTTACGATTTCACCCGGCTCAACCGTCATGGTAACACCGCGCACCAGCCATTTTCCTGAGCGGAAGACACCGGCATTATCCAGAGTAACCAGAGACTGCGTTTTTTGTAACATGACCAGAAGTGCAACACTCAGTTGTTGAAATTGGGGTATTGAATTTGCTTATTGCACACGTTATACCCTTACGCAAATATGTTATAATATAACATCAAGATTTAGTTCCTATTCGCCCGGAGATTCGAATGCGTACTGTGAAATCACTCTTATTTGCGTCAACAATTCTTGCGGCTAGTTCAGTTTCTGCTCAGGCTGAAATCAAGGTCGTTGCATCAATAAAACCGGTTCATTCACTTGTGGCGGCAGTCATGGAAGGGGTTTCTACTCCCGATCTAATCGTCGATGGCGCTGGCTCCCCGCACACATACGCGTTGAAACCATCTCAAGCGCAAGCGCTTGAAAATGCAGATGTTGTCTTCTGGATTGGCCATGAATTGGAAGCTTTTTTGGAAAAACCATTGGAAGCAATTGCAACCAAAGCAAAGGCTGTAGAACTCATCGACGCTCACGACCTTGTAAAACTGGACCTGCGCGAAGGCGGTGCTTTTGATGACCATGCCCATGAGGGTGAAGGTGAGCACGCAGAAGGTGATCATCATGATCATGATCACGAAGCCAAGGCTGAAAAAGATCACGACCATGATCACGATCACGACAAGGAAGCCAAGGCTGAAAAAGATCACGACCATGATCACGATCACGAAGCTAAGGCCGAAAAAGACCACGACCATGATCATGAAGAAACAGCTGACAAAGATCATGACCACGACCATGGTCATAAAGAAACGGCAGGTGGACATGAGGGACATGACCACGGCGAATTCGATGTTCACGTTTGGCTTGATCCAGTAAATGCAAAAGCTCTGGTACATGAAATCGAAGAAGCACTAGTGGAGGCTGATCCTGAGAATGCAGAAAAATATGAGGCCAATGCTAAGGCGGTCTCAGCTAAGCTGGATAGTCTTGTCGGCGAGGTTTCCGCCACATTGGAACCGGTAAAAGACAAGGGTTTTGTGGTGTTCCATGATGCTTACCAGAACTTCGAAAATCGATTTGGATTGTCTGCAGTCGGTTCAATAACTGTATCACCGGAAGTGATACCCGGTGCTGAGAGAGTTAGTGAAATCCAAAGTAAAGTTAAGGGCCTGAAGGCAACCTGCGTGTTTTCGGAACCTCAATTTGAACCGAAACTAGTTACGACGGTAACCGAAGGAACTTCTGCAAAGACTGGAGTTCTAGATCCTCTAGGCTCCTCTATTGAAAATGGACCTGAGCTATACTTCACCTTGATCCGCAACATGGCAACGTCTTTCAAAACCTGTCTTTCAGAATCAAGCTAAAAAATTCGAAACACCGTGAGCCTAAGATTCTCGGTGTTTTAATGTGAACTAAGATGTAATGGTATAACGTTATGATGCAAGTAAGACTACCTGTCACTGTGCTTTCAGGGTTCCTGGGAGCCGGAAAGACTACCCTGCTCAATCACATTCTTAATAACCGGGAAGGCATGCGAGTTGCAGTTATCGTGAACGACATGTCGGAAGTTAATATCGATGCAAGCCTTGTCCGTGACGGAGAGGCAAATCTTTCCCGGACCGATGAGCAATTGGTGGAAATGACAAACGGCTGTATCTGCTGCACCCTGAGGGATGATTTATTGAAGGAAGTTCATGCTCTGGCTTCAGAAAACCGTTTCGATCACCTGTTGATTGAATCCACCGGAATTTCCGAGCCATTGCCAGTCGCATCCACGTTTGAATTCAGGGATGAGGATGGCGTTAGCCTAATCGATGTTTCCAAACTGGATTCTATGGTGACTGTGGTTGATGCCGCAAGTCTGCTTCTAAATTACGGATCAAGTGATTTCCTCAGAGATCGTGGTGAAACCGCTGGTGATGAAGATGATCGTACACTGGTAGACCTCCTCGTCGATCAAATTGAGTTTGCTGATACTATTATTCTGAACAAAGTCTCAGACGCCAGTGAAGAGCAGTTGGTTGCTGCGCGTAAAATTATCAAGTCACTCAATCCTGACGCAATCATAATGGAGACTGATTTCAGCAAGGTTGAACTGAAAGATGTGTTGGGGACTAATCGTTTCGAT
>CAWUJF010000116.1:0-8066 GCA_963922405.1 uncultured Hyphomicrobiales bacterium
ACCGATACGGTGAGCATCACGGTGAATGCACCAATTGCGCCATCTGACCCCACAGTACTTGTTGTGGGAAATCCTGATGGAACCTTAAACGTCTCGGGTAACGCGGATCCAGACACAACGGTTACAGTGACATTTCCGGATGGAAGTGAAGCGATGACTCCGGCGCTACCGGATGGAACCTACACAGTTACATCTCCGACACCTCAAACGTCGGGCATTGTAACTGCAGTATCAACTGATACTGATGGCAATTCCTCCAATCCGGTATCGGTTGATTACGTAGACACAGTGGCACCACAAGATCCGGATGTAACTGTTAGTGACAATGATGATCGGGTTATCACAGTAATTGGAACTGCGGAGCCAAGAGCGACAGTTACGGTCACTTTCCCGGATGGATCTCAAGGCACTGACATGGTGGGCCCTGATGGGACGTACTCGGTGAGTTCTCAGGATCCACAACCTGATGGTCCGGTTACGGTAGTTATCACTGATCCAGCTGGTAATTCGTCAAATCCGGTTACCGTTCCGTTCAGCAACGGTGATGTATCGCCGCCCACGGTGGAGATAATTGGTGCTCCCCAGGTTTCTGTTGACAGCTTCATCGTGACGATTGTGTTCAATGAAGATGTGACCGGCTTTGAGCTTGCCGATGTGTTGGTAGAAAGTGGTACGGCAACTAATTTTGTAGCAATTGACGCACGAAACTACAGAGTTGAGATCAATCCTTCTCGTGAAGCGAATACCAATATTAATATCCCGGCTAATGTGGCAAATGACTTGGCCGGGAACGGAAATCTGGCCGCAGCACAGGTAGTTGTGAAAAGCACTATTGTGGAAGATACTCAACAGGTCATTAGCAGCTTCTTACGTAACAGAGCTAATCATATTCTGAACAACCAACCAGATATTATTGATTTCGTTCTTGGTGGTCATATCGGGAAAGGTGGACCTTTGGGCTCCCTTAACGTTAACTCCAATGAACAGAATCTAGCGCTTGCTTTTTCAACATCCCGTTCCAAAATTCTGGCAGCCAGAGATAGTGCTTCAGCCCAGGTTCAGGACAGAATTGAGACTTCCCATGCAGGTATAAATGGGTCTTTTGAAAATTTGAGCGGCGGTAGCGAAAGATCGCTTGTGTCTCAGTATTCATCCGAGTCTGAGAATGACCGTGCATTGATGGGTGCAGGTCAGCAAACCTTTAATAAAGACCAAGGCTTAGCACCTTCTCGATCTGGTACATGGGATGTGTGGACTGAGATCTATGGTTCTGTTTCCAACTCAGACACAGTCAGTTCTTCGCTATGGGTGGGCTATCTTGGAGCGCACTATTTCATCTCGGAAAATCAGCTTGTTGGTATCGTTGGGCAGCTGGATTGGGCGGAAGAAACTGACTCAAGCCGTAACAGCAATGCTGATGGTGTCGGCTGGATGATTGGCCCCTATGTGGCAGGCAGATTTGATGAGAGTGATCTCTATTACGAGGCTCGCGTGGCATATGGCCTCTCCAGCAATGATGTATCTCCCATAGGTACTTTCACGGATGGCTTCGATACAGAGCGTTTTCTGGCGAGGGCCAAGTTGCAAGGTGTTTATGACCTTGAGGAATTCGTCATCAGCCCAAGCATCACGTTCTCCTATTACGAAGAGACGCAATCTGATTATACCGATACGTTTGGCAATGTCATTCCGGAGCAAACAATTTCACTGGGTGAGCTTCGCTTTGGTCCGGAAATTGGACGTACATTTACACTGGATAATGGAACCCAAATCCATGCAAGTTTGGGCATATCCGGCATCTACAATTTCGCAGTCGAGAACAATGTTTCCACACAAGGTTTTGCCCCCGGCGATGAAGAAATTCGTGCACGGCTGGATGCTGGATTCGGGTTCGATCTTGCAAATGGTTCAGTCGTGAGACTGGAAGGTTATTACGATGGGATTGGCGCAAATGACTACGAGTCAATTGGAGGAGGGATTCGAATAACTATACCGCTCGAATAGCAGAGGTTTGAGTTTTCAAAACTATGTTCTGTAAGGAGTACAACATGTATCGGATTTTCAAAAGTTACCTCTCAAATAGTTCTGGTGGAATAGCTTTGTATATGGGTATAGCAATCATTCCGATTGCCATAACTGTTGGTTCAGCAGTCGATTACTCTAAGGTTCTCTCGATGGAGACAAAAGCACAGGCGTCAATTGACAGTGCCGTATTGGCGGCAGCGACTACACCTGACGTGGAAAAGGTCGATCGGAAAACGATTGCGACAAATTTCTTCCGATCAAATGCGACGCGCAATGGTATTAAAAATGCAGACGATCTTACGCCAAATACCGTTATTGCAGATGGGGAAATCTCATCAACAGTAACACTTGATGTTCCAACTGCTTTTTTATCGATTGTGGGAATGTCCAATGTGCCGGTCACCGTGAATGCTGTTGCCACTTATTACGAAGAAGAGATTGTCGAAAAACCGTGTATCTATTTGAATACGTTTCGCAACACTCATGGTACGCTGGACATCAGTGGTGATTGCGGCTTTCATGTGAGCAGTGATGCTTCAAATTCATTTACGATTTCAGGACCATTTACGAACAAGTCATCCAAGACAACAACTCATGGCGGATTCAATGGAACAGCTACATTCAATAGAGTGAAAGAGCGTCAACCAAAGCAAACCTTTCGTGATCCGCTGTCTGATAAGTCTGAATTAGTTGCTTCCAATCTATGTGTTGATGATACAGCAACTGAGAGGGTCATTATACCTAGGGGACAAACAAAGCCCATTAAAGAAGGAACTTATTGCCACGGATGGGTATTCAATGGTAGCGGCACATTAGAGTTGGCCCCCGGAACCTATTACCTCAAGAAGCCAATTCAAATGAGAGGTCGAGGAGGGAGCCGTGAAACATTGGCAACAATTGTAGGCACTGGTGTAACTATCGTTTTTTTGGAAGAAGCAAAATTTGATGTAAAAGGTGTGCAATACAAATTAGGCATGTATATTACGCCGCCAGAATCCGGCGCGTTCAAAGGTATTTCATTATATCAGGGTGAATTGAGCGATAAAAACGACAAAGTTAACACCATCAGTGGAGCGCTGAATTTTTCAGAAGGTTTTAGCGGAATCGTATACTTGCCGGATATGGATTTTGAGATTACAGGTGCATTTGGTTTCAAGACAGGGGCAAGCGATCTTGGGATTCTCGTGGCCAAGGATTTTGGATACACGTCTCGAGGAGGAACCGCACACTTTCATCCTGCTAAGGCCTATGAGACTACTGAATCATCGGGTGAGGATGAAGACCGCCGGGTTTACTTGAAAAGGTAGTGATTAAAACATGTTCGAGGCCGGTGTTCGCCGGCTTCGCAGATTTCCATATGGATGTTTTAGTTAGGATATGCATCTGGTTTATTCACGTAGCGGGACAAAAAATTATCCTTGTTGAGTGGACGAATGAATATTTCTATTTTGTACATGGTGTTAAACACCAGCATTTTAGAACCCAACAGGTTCAATATTGATACTTAAAGAAATACTTAATTGGTATTTGTGAGGTGGTTTCCTTTACAGGAGCTATTTGCGTAGAAGAGACCGTTTCACAGCTTTTTTGTAGAAATTGGGGCGCTCTGCAAGAGCAGGAAGAGGGGAGGTTTAACCTCCCCTTTTTCGTGTGCATTTCATTTTTTGCTAGTTTCGCAATTTGCTAAGTTGCAATGGTTGAATACATGAAATGTCGGCGGGGATCACTGATTGTATCCCCTTTAGCGTCATGACTAATCCGGTTTGGAAAATTATTTTATCTGTGTGTGAATGCTTGCTGATTGGTTAAACCAGCTTCCATTATCGAAAGAACTTGGATGAAAATACTTCATACTTAATTTTTGGGTTTTTCATCCTTACGAGCCAAGTTGTTGAAGGGAAACCCGTGAACAAAACCCCTGGCAAGATGATATCCAAATCTGAGCAAACGGCGTGTCTTCCATTCCATGCCATTATTGAGGGTTAGTGCTCTTAAGAAAAATGCTTGTTGGCGGCTGAAGTTTTCCATGTCCTGCTTCACAGGGTCATTTTAAAAGGATGAAATCTTTGCTGCTGACATCCCAGGAGTTTGGAACCATTCCGGTATGTGTGTATTGCACAATTGTAGTACGTCCGTGAAAACCTTGTCGCAACCAGTGCCTGCTCCGGGACAGGAGGTAGAATAAGAATCTCCAATCAAGACTGTACCATTCAGCGCATTTGTATCTGTCCGATACAAATCGATTGGGCGAACAGTGACTTTACCCTCCATATCAAATTCTCCGATCTTAGACCTCAAATTTGGCATGAGCTTCAACAGTGTTTGTTTCGGAGAAGATTGCAAAGACTTAATCGTAGTATCCTTCAGATCCCAATAGCCGAACATGTTCGATCTAAGAACATCTTCCGTCTTGAACATCGACATGTATGCCATTTTCTCAGATGTGTGCCCCGGCCAGCATGTAAGACAATCAATTTCATCCACGGAACGTTCGATAGGTTGAATACTGAATCCAATCGCAAGGCAGTGTTTTTTACTAATGATTTTTCTTTCCAGACCGAGCTGATTGATCAGAGTCAGGTTGAGACCGGATGACAAAATAACTAGCCTGGCTGAAACTGTTTGACCATTTGACAAAGTGATGAATTGGCTCGCTTCACCCGGTTCAATTGTTCTGACTTTTGATTTAATAAAACGCGTGATCTTCTTTGCGTGAGCTCGTAAATTATTGACGACTGTTTCGTAGGAAAAACTATATTGCTCATGCTTTTCACGATTTAGTAATTTACCGAACCTTGAAATGTAGATTTCCGAGTTTGGTGTGGTGCCGGGAAACATGATTTCTGACAAACCCAATTTTTCTATCAACTCCAGTTGTGAGCCATCAAACTTCTCGCACCGAAAGTCTTTCGGGTATTCTTGATGTGGATCAACCAGAATCACATCAAATCCTGCTTTTCCCAGCAACACGGCTGCTGATGCTCCGGCCATTCCTCCTCCCACGATCAGAATGTCAGACTTTAAATTCGGTGTTGAAGGTGAGGCGCAATTTCCTCTGGTATTCATAATATAAATCCTTGAAATTAATAAATAAAATAATGATTTGGAACCCCGCGCAAATGCGAGTTCACGCATGGCGTCGAGAACCACCGGTTTTTCAGGGAAACATCGGTTCCTAATTGCAGCTAGAAGGCTGGATGAACCACTTGCCGATTGAAGACTTCAGCTTTGATTAAGAAACATCCGTTCTCAGACAAATGCATAGAAAAATCAGACGTTTGTCTTTTGTTTGTGGGATTTCTATATGTGTGTTTTGGTAAAGTATTTCTGTTCACCGGTAAATGAACAACGGCGAAGGCTCTGGATTGTAAGTTTTCCACGATATCAAATTCCAAAAAGTAAAAATTTAAAAGTATAAAATAATGGAATATGATAGCGCAGGAATGGAAAGTAACGGTTAATACAGTTACTAAAACACCATAAATTCCATAGCCTTAGATTAATAATCTGCATTACAGAGAGTCGACATCTCGTTCCAACTCACAAGGACCAACACAAACTATATGATTAGGTCTCGTTTGTGCCGTATGATTGCCACTTACAAGCAGGCATGAATGAGCGTCCGTGTATTTTCTTCTGTCATTTCAACTGGGTTTCCACCGGTACTCGGGTCAGTAAGAGCGTCCTTAACCAAACGATCAATATCCGGATCTTTAACGCCCAGTTCGGTGAGGGTTTTGGGTATGGACATGGATGTGTTCAGTTCATCCACATAAGCGCAAAATCCGTCAAATCCACCAGGTATTCCTAAATAGGCTGCTGCGGCATCAAAACGCTCTTTAATAGCTTCCTTGTTGAACTGTAACACTGCAGGCATGCAGACGGCATTCGTTGTGCCATGGTGTGTGTGGTAGATAGCGCCGATCGGATGGGACAAAGCGTGAATTGCGCCTAGTCCTTTTTGGAAGGCGGTGGAACCCATGGCTGCCGCACTCATCATATGGGCGCGGGCTTCAAGGTCGCTTCCATCATCATATGCTCGAGGCAGATACTCTTTTACCAGCCGCATGCCTTCGAGGGCGATGCCTTGTGACATGGGATGATAGTGTGGAGAAGAATATGCTTCCACGCAGTGCGCAAATGCATCGAGGCCCGTTCCGGCAGTGATAAATTTTGGCATGCCTGCGGTAAGTTCAGGATCGCATATCACTACGGATGGAAGCATTTTAGGATGAAAGATAATCTTCTTTTCATCAGTTTCCGAGTTCGTGATGATGCTCGCGCGACCCACTTCTGATCCGGTCCCAGCGGTTGTTGGTATGGCAACAATTGGCGCAATTGCATCTGCATTGGCGCGTGTCCACCAATCGCCAATGTCTTCAAAATCCCAAAGCGGCCGGGTCTGTCCAGCCATGAATGCGATTACCTTTGCTAGGTCCAAGGCTGAACCACCACCAAAAGCAATAACACCATCAAACTGGCCGGATTTGTAGAAAGCCACACCTTCTTCGGCGTTTAGGTCTGATGGGTTGGGATCCACATCACTAAACATATTCCGTCCGAGACCCGCAACCTCCAGAAGATCCAGTGCTTTCGTGGTGATCTCCATATTGGCTAACCCTTTGTCAGTCACAAAGAGCGGCTTGGAAATGCCAACCGCTGCACAAGCATCTGCTATTTCCGATATGCGGCCGTTTCCAAATCTAATGGGTGTGGGATAGTTCCAGTTTGCAGTCAGTGTCATCGGATTACCTCAAGCTCTTTCAAAACCGCGGGCTATTTCCCAATCGGTTACTACACGGTCATATTCTTCCTGCTCCCACTCTGCACAACGGGTATAATGGGCAACAACATCTTCGCCAAACGCTTCCTTCAGCATAGATGATCTCCTGAGCGTGTCGGTTGCAGTGCGCAGGGTTGAGGGAATCTCTTTAGCGCGTTTTGCATCATACACATCACCGCTGGTTGGTGGGGCTAATTTCAGTTTTTCTTCTATACCTTTCAAACCGGCAGCCAATTGTGTGGCCAGGGCAAGATAGGGATTGATGTCAGATCCACCGATGCGACATTCCATCCGCACGGATTTTGTACCTTCACCGCACAAGCGAAATCCTGCGGTGCGATTATCGACAGACCAAACCGTTTTAGTTGGTGCAAAGGTGCCTTTCATAAAACGCTTGTAAGAATTTATGTAAGGTGCGAGGAAGAAGGTGTAGTCCGGCGCATATTTTATGAGACCTGCGACATACATCCGCATGGTATCGGACATGCCATATTCAGCATCTTTATCATAAAAGGCAGCAGCGCCGTCTCCGGTCCACAAAGACTGGTGTATATGAGATGAAGAGCCAACTTTGTCATGGTGCCACTTTGGCAGGAATGTTGCAGAATACCCTTGCTGCCAGGCAATTTCCTTTGTTGCATGTTTGGCGATTGTGTGGTGATCCGCACATGCCATTGCATCGTCAAACCGGATATTTAATTCTTCCTGACCGGTCTCCGCCTCGCCTTTCGAGTTTTCAACCGGGATGCCAGCTGCAACAAGATGGTTGCGCAAAGGACGCATCACCGCCTCTTCCTTGGTCGTCTGAAGAATGTGGTAATCTTCATTGTACCCACTGATAGGAACAAGGGCACGGTAACCGGATTTTCTATTTTCATCAAAGCTGCCTTCAAACAGAAAGAACTCCAGCTCGGTTGCCATCTTTGCCGTGAATCCGAGTTTGGCAAGTCGGTTGACTTGGTTTTTAAGCATAGTACGGGGGGTAAACGGAACTTCCTCATGTGTGTGATGATCAAGGATGTCGCAAAGCACCATCGCCGTACCTTCTAGCCAGGGCATCAATCGAAGTGTAGATAGATCAGGCTTCATCACATAGTCGCCATATCCCTTTTCCCAACTCGTTGAAGCATATCCGTCAGGTGTCGCCATCTCCAGATCGGTTGCAAAGAGATAATTGCAACAATGGGTTTCTTCATAAGAATGGTCGATGAAATTGCGGGCATGAAAACGCTTGCCAATTAACCTGCCTTCCATATCA
>CAWUJF010000117.1:0-8016 GCA_963922405.1 uncultured Hyphomicrobiales bacterium
ACAGCTGTCCGCGGATTTCACCAGCAGGGAAATCTGCAGTGTGGATGTTGTAGTAGAGGTTACCGGCAACAGCCTGATCAACGAAGTCAGCCGCATTCTCGATTTGAGTATTCGGAGGACCCTGTACAGGAGCACCAACAGACACGTTGTTCACAGAAACAGAGAAGCCTGTTTCGCGAGTAACGGTTGTATTGCCGTCTGCATCTTCACCGATGATGATATCAACATCGAGATCAGAGAAGTCAGCAGTATCAAAGCCTTCACCACCATCGATGAGGTCTGAACCGAGACCACCGGTTACAACGTTGTCACCTGCGTCACCTGTGATGTCATCGTCGTTTGCGGAACCAACAACGTTTTCGAAGTTAGTTACTTCATCCACGATCAGGTTACCGTTTGGCGCAAGATACTCAGCACGCTCAGCTTCCAGATCAACCGTTACGGATGAACCGATATCAGCGAATGATACAGTGTCGATGCCTTCACCACCGTCGGTGATGTCGCTTCCGCCACCGCCTTGGACAAAGTCATCGCCTTCACCAGCGAAGATCGAGTTAACAGCGCCACCAGTTGCAATGATTGAGTCATTGTTGTTGGTGCCTTCGATGTTTTCGATGCCTGTGAACTCTTCGAAGATGTTCGGGCCTTGCTCTACACCGTCGACGATGCCGCCAACCACGTAGTTTGCAGTTCCTGTACCGTCTGCGTTCACAGTTACAACAACACCACCGTCTTCGAGTGCATCTTCGTTATCAAGGTCAAGTGCACCGTTGATGTTGAAGAAGCTGTTGGTGTCTACACCTTCACCACCGTCGATGATGTCTGTTGCACCACCACCAGCAAGGAAGTCGTCGCCACCTTCACCAAGAAGCGTGTTTGGAGCACCACCGTTAGCGATGATTGTGTCACCGTCGTCAGAACCGATAATGTTTTCGATTGAGAAGAGAACATCTGTCTCGATTACATTGTCGATCACGTCCGGACCGGAAACACCCGTAGGCTCGTTACCGTCGATGAATGCACCAGCGTCAACCAGAGTATCCTGAGCAACACCGCCGTTAATTCCGGCAGGAGCGTTATGCAAGTGGATTGCAGAAACAACGCCCGGGATTGGTGTCAGCAGATCGCTTTCAGCAAGACCTACAACAGAAAGTTCGCTTGAGTAGCTCACTTCGCCTGTCAGAAGGTTTTGTGTGATCACCAGTGTGGCTGTACCTGTAGCTTCAGAGTCTGAAGTTGGCCCAGGCTCCTGAGATGCGTCCAGATCACCAGCAAGGGTGATTGTGCGGATGTTACCTTCAGTGACGTCACCACCTTCAACCACGAACAGCTGTCCGCGGATTTCACCAGCAGGGAAATCTGCAGTGTGGATGTTGTAGTAAAGGTTACCGGCAACAGCTTCTGTTACAAAGTCAGCCGCATTCTCGATTTGAGTGTTCGGAGGACCCTGTACAGGTGTGTCCACGATTACGTCTTCAACGGTTGCGGAGAAGCCGGTTTCGCGTGTTGCAGTACCGTTTCCGTTTGCGTCAAGAACAACAGTTACAGGCACATCAAGGTCTGAGAAGTCAGCAGTATCGATACCTTCACCACCGTCGATGAAGTCGTTTCCGAGACCACCCACGATTGTGTTGTCGCCTTCACCAACGATCAGAACATCGTCGCCTGCGCCACCGTCAACGTCACCGTTGATTGTGCCAAGGTCGACAAGAACGTCAGCTTCGTCGCCGAGCAATACATTACCGTTGATCACGCCATCTTCGTCGTTGACGATTGTGACAAAACCACCGTCTGTTGCATCAATAGCGTTTACAGTACCGCGGATTTCACCGTCGTTGATGATTGCGCCAAGCAGATCAACACCGCCGTCAACGCGGATACCGGCTGCTTCTGGTGACTCTTCTGAACCTGCAATCAGGCCATCGTTCTGGATAACGCCTGCAAGACCAGTGTCTTCCTGGCTTGAGAATACGCGCAGACCGTCACCAATGGTGTTACCTGCTTCCGCGTCACCGCGACCCTGGATAACGCCTTCGTTGAAGACAGAACCAGAAACGATGTCGTTAGAAACATCACCTGTCTGTAGTGATACACCTGAACCGTTGTTACCAAGGCCAGCGTCGATCACACCAGTAGAAGTGTTGTTCAGAACGTAGTTGTCGGCAGTAGCATCAGCGTACACAGTACCGTTGCGCTGATCGCCAGTACCAAGGATCTGGCCAGCGTTGTTGATTTCAAGACCGTTGCCATCAATGTTCAATGCACGGCTGCCGGATGAAATAACACCGCCTTCAAGGTTGTTTACAACACCACCAGTGTGGTCTGCACCCTCTCCGTTCACCGGGTTACCGAAGTAAAGACCGTTTTGAACGCCAGAGATTGTGCCGGAGTTGTTCAATTCACCCTGGAATGAAACACCGTTCACGAAGCGAACACCGGCAACTGTGCCGTTTGCGCCTTCAGAGTCAATTACACCTGAGTTGTTGATGATTGCATCAGTGACACCGATGTTGCCAACGTTACCAATACGAACACCATCGCCAGCAGCGTTAACACCAGCGGAAGCGTTACCGCGACCCTGGATCAATCCAGCGTTGTTCAGCTCGAATGTGCTTGCGCCATCTTCAGTGCCACCGATTTCAACACCGAAACCAGAACCTTGGTTACCAAAACCGGCATCGATTGTGCCGTTCACCAGGTTGGTTACGGAGAAATCATCTGCAGTACCATCAGCGTATACTGTACCATTGCGCTGATCGTCTGTACCCAGAATGTCACCACCGTTGAGCAGGTTTACACCTGTACCATCGATGTTTACTGCACGGCTGTCTGACTGAATTGTACCGAAGTTCAGAACGTCCAGATCATGTTCGGCTTCGCCGATGTAAAGACCGTTGCGAACACCTTCGATAACACCGGTTTGGGTGTTAAGGATCTGACCGTCAAAAGCCTGACCGTCTGCAACGCGAATACCAGCAGCTGTACCCTGATTGCTCTCAGAAGATACAAGACCACTGTTTACGATGTTGCTGTCAAAGACGGTACCTTCAGCACCGTTGTTGATGCGGATACCGTCACCGGCAAGAGCAGTGTTGGATGCAGCTTGTCCGCGACCCTGAATAACGCCGCCAAAGCTGTTGACGATGTTGCCGGATACCACGTCACCAAGCACGTCACCGACCTGCAGGGATACACCAGCACCAAGGTTTCCATCGCCAGCGTCGATTGTGCCACCAGTGAAGTTTGAGATTGAGAAGTTTTCAGCAACAGCATCTGTGTAGATTGTACCGTTGCGCTGATCGCCAGTACCGATGATGTCACCGAAGTTACGGACTGAAACGCCGTCACCCTGGATGTTCACAGCACGGCTATCTGAAGAAATTACGCCACCGCGGAAGTTATCAAGTGAACCGGATGATTGTGCGCCTGAGAAGCTCACACCATTGAATTCACCCACGATTTCACCGAAGTTGCGGATGTCTGCACTACCAGTCACATCGATGGCAGTTGCAAGAGCATCTGGTCCGTTATTGGCTTCGATACGACCGGAGCGGAAGTTGAAGATGTCAGCATCTTCGCCAGGAACAGATATTGCTGCAGGTGCATTATTTGTTGTGATCTGACCGAAGTTCAAAAGACGAACGAAGTTGTTGTCGAGGAGAAAGGCGGGAGTGTTGTCCACGACAGTGTTTTGAAAGAATGACTGGAAGAAAGTTTGTCCATCGCGAACACTTTCCTGAGCCAATGACGAGGTATTTAGGAGTCTGGCACGCAGACCAGACAGGATTTCAGATAACATTTTTGTTCTCCAAAGTTAGCTTTAGGGGCAAGGAGCTTTCGGCCGAAAAACAACTTGTGCATCGGAGAACTACCCATCGGTTGGGCACCAGAAAAATATATTGTTCGAATAGGCGCTATAAACAACGCTTATAATCACGGCGTTCACATGCGCCGTAATCCGCAAAGTTAATGAATCGTAACACTTTTGGCCGACACGGACACGAGCGCTCAACTATTCGTTCACTGAGCGTCACAAAAACTTTACGCATTTGTCATTAGAAATTTAGTCAAATTGGCCCTTTGCCG
Source organism: uncultured Hyphomicrobiales bacterium (assembly GCA_963922405.1). Taxonomy (GTDB): domain Bacteria; phylum Pseudomonadota; class Alphaproteobacteria; order Rhizobiales; family Rhizobiaceae; genus JAALLB01. The sequence goes on from CAWUJF010000117.1 coordinate 4,087, forward strand.
GCAACATACTGCCAGAAAATTCCGCAATTTCTGGTCAGGGGCGCTCTTGAGATAAATGAAATTTATGGGCCCAAAACCCTTTATGTGAGTCGGTTCTGGCCGAATCCTGCGAAAACGAAGCTGAATTATGTTGCAGATTTTCAGGAAACGGGTTCTGAAACCGGGATTACGCCGCCCGGAGGGCTTTTTGAGATATATCGGGAGATTTCCTGCAATAGTTTTCTTCTCGGATATCCCGGACGATAGGTCATGCCTAAGTCTCTCAGATTACCCTCATCCTTAAAGGGGATGTAATCAAGGTCCCAGTTATCGTGACGAAACTGCTCAACGGCAATAGCATTGATAATGGTGCAGTCGTCGCTGTAACTCACATGACGGCACACGGTTTCAAAGCGGGCCGCACTCACATCAAAACCGGTTTTCTCCAGCATGTTGGCTGAGGTTTCTGGAAGGTCCTTTTCCAGTCCGTAACCAAATGGGATTTTGAAACGGATCAGCATGTCTTCGGGCACATCTTTTGCGAATATGCCATCTTTGCGGGTCAATGGATGACCCTTTCTGACACCCAGATATAAGGGCTCCTGCCAGATAGAGGTAAACCGCATGGGCGCCTTATGATCAGCTCCGTAAATGCGTTCATGGCTTTTGCGCGCAATCAGCGCCACATCAACTTCCTTTTTCTCCACCATTTCTGCCAGATTAACGGGGCGATGCTCCACCAGGACCACACGCAGAGATGGATAAAGCTCTGTCATCATATCGCGCACATATTTGGTGAGGTATGGTGCCAGGGTTGAGGTCATGCCGATCTTGAACGGAGTGGCGTCAAGATTACGGTATTCCAGTGCGATTTCCCGGATGCGCTCGCTGTGGCGATTGATTTGCTCAGCCGATTCCAGAATGCGTTTGCCGAACTCGGTCAAGAGCACTTCATGGTTGCGCCTCTCAAAAAGTTCTGCGCCAAGTTCTGACTCGAGCTTTTTGATTTGAATGGATAAAGCAGGTTGGGACACGTTGCAGGCATTGGCTGCACGGCTGAAATTCCTATGGCTTGCTATAGCCTCGACATATTCAAGGTCGCGTAGATTCATACTGGATCGAATTCAAGTTCTTTCAGAAACGGGGTCGCAGAAATGCAGTCATTGTGACTAATGCATTTTCAAATTCAACTAAACCTTTTTTACAACTCGGTGAACAAATAACAGGCGATTTGGCCGAATTATTCATCCAAATTGCCCAGAAATCGCACAATTTCATGCGCAACGAGGTCTCCAGCCTCTAACAGGAGCGAGTGTTTGTATCCCTCCATAATCACCAATTCAGAGTTTGGCATGGCTGAATGGATCTGGTTGTTAAGGCGCGGGTTGCAGCCACCATCATGCTCACCGGTGAGGATGAGGCTTGGCGCATCGACCTCATGTATCCAGGGTGCCATTTCGGTTCCTGCATAGATCCGGAATACATTCATGAAAATGTCCGGATCCGTTTCGATTACCTGTTTGAGCCTGCGGTCCACCACATCACGGTGATTTTCAATGAAGGCATCCGTAAACCAGCGATCTGTAAGCGTGGGGAGAATGTTGGGGATGCCCTTTTCCTCCATCGCATGTACCACCGCCCAGACTTTGGAGCTGTCATCCTCGGTTCTAAAGGCTGCGGTGGATAGTAACCCGAGGGATAGCACCCTATCCGGATGTTTCCTGGCATAGGCAGGGCCGATCATGCCACCCAGGGAATGACCGGCGAAATGAGCCTTTTCAATACCTAGTAATGCACGCAACTGTTCAAGATCTGCCACCAGTTCATCGAGACCAAACTCATTTTCCGGCATTGGAGATGTGCCATGACCACGCAGATCATAGGTGATGACCTGGAAATGAGGTGTGAGGACCGGCAGAGTTTTTGCCCAGGTGTTTCTGGCTGCACCAATGCCATGGATCAGGAAGAGTGGCGGGCCCTCTCCCTCAACCGAATAAGCGCACTCAATTGGTTCGGACATGGCTTGATGTTCCTTGCAGGCCTGACGATATGGCTGAGCTCGCTGAAAAATGTGGCATCACTTCTTCTGCGAAACACTGGATTGCTTCAAGCGTGTCGGTTTGATCCAGCCCGAAATTAAAGTTGAGGATCACGCGATCAATTCCAAGTTCGGCGTAAGGTGCGAGCTTGTCGATCATGTCCTGAGGCGTGCCGATCAACAGGCTTTCGCCCAGTTCATCAATCGGTGTGGCACACGGGAGCTCTCGGATCATGCCGTGGTCCACGATGCCAGGACCGGTGAAGATGTTGTCAAACCGTCCGTAATACTTATGGGCAGCCTCGACCTTGCGTTGACGTTCATCAAATGAATGGGCGAGGTGTGCAACGCGGGAAAGGGTAATCGTCAGTTCATCCCCCTCACCGGCCATATCATCCTTGGCACGGTTAAAGGCGCTGACCTGATCCAGCAGGAGTTGATGATTACCCGATAACGGTGTGGTCTGGATATGGAACCCTCGCTTGGTGCAATGATAAATCCCTTCTGGGTTCATGACGGCCATCATCATGGGCGGGCCACCGGGGCGAACCGGACGCGGCATGATTGTGATAGGTTCGAAGTTATAATATTTGCCGTCCCAGCTCACCTCTTCAGACGATAATAGCGCCTGCAGCACATCGAGCGACTCGTTGAAGCGGTCTTGGGTTTCTTCCATCTGTACGCCCAGACGCTCCATCTCATATTTGAAGGCGCCCCGCCCCACGCCGAGGTAAAGCCTGCCATCGGTGAAAATGTCAGAAACCACCACCTCACCGGCAAACACCCGCATGTCATGGAGCGGCAATACAACGACGGAGGTAAGGATTTTAATCTGTTCCGTTTCGGCAGCGATTTTGACCGCGAATTGCAGCGGCGCTGGCATCATCAGGCAATTGACCAGATGGTGCTCGGTAATCGATACGGCATCATAGCCCAACCTGTCCGCCAATGCGGCCTGATCCAGCATGTCGCGGTAGACCCGCTCACCGCCGTAAGACTTGTCCGGATAATCTGCTGAAAGCTGTATGCAGAATTCCATGATCCCCTCCTTCTAAATCACTTCTTCCAGTCTTTGCTGATTATTGTCAGTCAGCAAGTGCTGAAGAAAAATAAATGATTGTAAACAATACCATGACGGTGGCAGTCATTTTGAATATCGAACCATTGCTAAACAAGTTTTGGTATGCTTTCCAGACACCCAAATTCTTATAATCATTAAGAAAATTATTGTTCAGTTTGAAGAAATAGGCAAGGCCAGCAAGAACCAACAGAAACAATAATATCTTCATGCTGATGAACTCTCCCAATAAGCCGATATCTCAAAACATCTTTCATGAATTCAAGAATGTATGCAATGTCGAAAGTACAGGATTAGTGTCTCTATTACGGCAGTGAAGATGGCGCGATCCCGTACAGCGGCAACACACTCAAGCTGCGGCGGGAAAATCTATCACCACGCCGGTCCCCTGGTTCACATTGGGATGCAGGGAAAGCGTAAGGTGATGTTTGTCGACCAGTTGCTTAACGATCGAGAGCCCGAAACCATTCCCCACGGCCTGATCAGCCCCGTTCTTCAACCTGACATTATGGGCAAGTGCGGCCTCAAACTCTTCACTTGCCATGCCAACGCCCGTATCACGGACTTCAAGGCGGATTTTCCCGTTCACTTCGCTCAGACCGAAGGAGACCGTGCCGGATTGCGTATATTTGATGGCGTTGGAAACCAGATTTGAGGCGATCCGCATCAGGACGAGCCCATCCACATTCACTTCATGGTCAGTCCGGTTGTAGTGAAGCGTCAGACCTTTTTCTTCGGCGTCGGGGAGAAACATCTCGTAGACACTTGTGAGAATTGCACCTGAAGTGAGTTCATTATCAGAATTCTCTTCAACCGACCGGATGTCACGGTTTGG
>CAWUJF010000118.1:0-8003 GCA_963922405.1 uncultured Hyphomicrobiales bacterium
CGAACTATGGTATATTGTGAACAATAAATCATAGGATGTCAGAGGAGCAAAACTATGGGTGGCGAAGACAGAATTGGCAAGAGCCTCATTAAATCTGCAAGCAATGCGCCTTATCTGGAGCGGGATGAAGAACAAGATCTCGCTATACGTTGGGTGGAGAATCAGGACCAGAATGCTCTGCATCAGTTAACTTCTGCTCACATGCGGCTGGTGATTGCCGTTGCATCTAAGTTCAGAAGGTATGGATTACCCATGTCTGATCTCGTGCAAGAAGGGCATGTTGGTTTGTTGGAAGCAGCAGCAAGATTTGATCCACACCGTGAAGTGCGCTTTTCAACTTACGCAACATGGTGGATTCGTGCTTCAATTCAGGACTATATCCTACGCAATTGGTCAATCGTGCGTGGTGGAACCAGTTCAGGACAGAAATCGCTGTTCTTCAACCTTCGCCGCCTTAGAGCAAAAATCACAGCCGAAGATAACAATATAAATACCCAAGATCTCTATTGCGAATTGGCAAATGCGATTGGCGTATCAGTCAAGGATGTGGCAACTATGGATGCCCGCCTCAGCGGTGCAGATGTATCACTGAATGCACCAGTTTCTACTGATGAAGAAAGTGGTAGCGAACGCCAGGATTTCATTGAGAGTGAGGAAGCATTACCTGATGCAAAGGTGAGCGAAATGATCGATGGCGAGCGTCGCAGTGAATGGCTTCATTCTGCTCTCGATGTGCTTAATGAACGCGAGCTTCGGATCGTCAACCGCAGACGCCTGAGTGAAAAAGGTGCCACTCTAGAAGAACTTGGAAATGAATTGGGAATTTCCAAGGAGCGTGTTCGTCAGTTAGAAAATCGTGCATTGAAAAAGCTGCAAACTGAACTGGTGAACCAAAATCCGGAAATTGTTGATTTGGTACACTCTTCGTTTCAGTAAGATCTAGCCTTCAGTTACAATTTTTACCTTGCTGCCGGGAACAGGTTTATCAGTAGCCCTCAATCCGTTAATCAATCGGAACAAAGCTGTTGGGTTCGCGACACCTGTCATCATCTTGACAAGTGATTTTTCAGGGTCTGCCACATTGGGTACAGTCACGATCTTCAACTGCAACGGTTTAAGCTTCGCAATTTCCCGTTTTGAAAGAACTTTGAAACTTCCTGTTATCTGACGAGATACAGCATCCAGATTTGTGTTGGTCTGAGGTGCCGCAGTTATGAACCTGTAGACCTGACTTCCACTGCGTATAACTCTGATTTTGAATCTCCAACCTTCTGCTCTCGCAATTGCAGTGGCGGAAGGTAGCCCATTGATGTTGTCTATCTTAATGGTTTCCTCGATCAGGCCCGATATCCAGCCGCTAGAAAGATAGTCTTTAAGTGAGGAACGTTTGGACAAGACAGCAGCATCAAATCGTGTTGCTATGTCGCCAGGGCCGGAAACTACAACTGCTTTCGGTTGATTGTCGATGGTGAAACCAGACGGTGCGGAGAATGTAATACCTAATCCAGAGTGGGAAAACTTTTGCCCACGCACGAAGCCTTCAGCGGTGGTATTACCATAAAGCAAGCCATTTATTCCCTGAAAATATCGGTCCTGTCCGCGATCACCGAATCCAGGGCTGCCAAAGAAACGTGCGTGACGGGTCGCCAGTTGTATTCGTTTAGGGGTTGAAGGGTGACTGGAGGCGAAACTCTCGGAATCATCAAAAGAATTATCGTTAGAGATGTATTTTCTATATGAATTCATTGTTTCCAGAAAACGGGCAGCGGCGAACGGATCATAGCCTGCATTGCCTGCCATACGAATTCCGATAGTGTCCGCCTGGAGTTCTTGTTCCTGGGAAAATTGGGTCAAGCGAATTTTATTAGCTGCTAGTGCCACTTTCCCGGCCGAACTACTGTTTAATACCTCGGCGACCACCTGTTCTCCCAGTGCTGCTGAATTTAACTTCTGCTGGCGGATAATTGCGTGATTCGCCGTCACATGTGCCATTTCATGGGCGATAACAGCTGCCAATTCTGACGAATCATTCGCAAGGGCTAATAAGCCACGGGTCACATACAAAAAACCTCCGGGCAGTGCGAAAGCATTGACGTCAGGAGAATTCAATAGAGTAATTTTATACACCCGCGACGGGTCAGAGGATTGTGCGACCAGTTTCCCGGTAATTACAGCAATCATTCTTTCGGCAGCAGGATTTTCGTAAACACCACCATATTTTGCCAATACAGCGGGATGTTCCCGGGCGCCGATTTTTTCCTGCGGATCGTTGGGTCTGACCCAGCTGGAAGCAAGAGTGGGTTCATTCGATAGTTGACCTTCCTGATTCACACAGGAAATCAGTACCAGCCCCGTAAGGACCAGTGCTGAGCTTCTCGCCAGCACGCGATATGCGTGTTTGAGGCCATCGAAAGGTTTCTTTGTATCGAAAATCAATTCAATCCTAACGTCGTTTAGCTGGCAAATTAACCATTACCAGAATCAACCCTTTTTCTAAATCAACTTTGCGTACAGTTTCTTACATAGGAGTTAAAATTGTTGCCGTAAAGGCAAGCAAATGAACATATTTTAGTACGGCAAACCGATATAATTTTCAGCAATTACTTTGGAAGCTGATTCAGAAGTCAAAAAATAATCGAACTCCGCTTGTTGTAATCTTTGCGCATTAATGTCTGTAGCGTCGAATTGATGGGTAAGTTGTGTAAACCACCAACTGAAACGCACAGCTTTCCAAACCCTTTTTAAAGCGGTTTGAGAGTAAGAGTTCAGCAGATTTTCATCATTTTTCTTAAAATAGCTCACCAGACCTCTGTGCAGATAATGGATGTCTCCAACTGCCAGATTTAAGCCCTTTGCTCCGGTTGGGGGAACAATATGAGCAGCATCTCCAGCCAAAAACAGACTCTTGTATTGCATCGGTTCACAAACGAAACTTCTCAGTTTGGCAATGCTCTTTTCAATTGAGGGACCAGTTTCAAGTTGGCTAGCACAATCTTTTCCGAGCCTGGTTTTTAGTGTTTCCCAAAATCGTTCATCAGACCAATTCTGCACTTCATCATCCGTTGAAACCTGAACATAATAACGGCTCAGCTGCTCAGACCTCATGCTTGCCAATGCAAAGCCATCCTCATGATTTGCGTAAATCAGTTCGTGGGATACCGGTTTTGTTTCAGACAAGATTCCCAGCCAGCCAAATGGAAATACCTTCTCATAAGATGTTAAGTTACCTTGAGGTATGGAAGTCCTTGATGGTCCCCAAAAGCCATCGCAACCTGCAACAAATCTACTTTTTATTTCAAAGATTTCACCATCCTTCATATAACTGACCTTGCAGCCGTTATCTGTATTTTCGATGATCTCTACATTCTCGGCTTCGAAGACTATCTCCCCACCGCCGTCTAGCACTGCACTCATTAAATCCTTGGTGACTTCCGTTTGACCATAGACCATCACACGTGACCCGGTGAGTTCTTTCAGGTCGATGCGATGGCGAGTGTTGCCGAAAAGAATATCAAATCCGGAATGATACTGACCTTCGGTCAGCAATCGATCAGCACAAGCAGCTTCCTTAAGCTTATTCACCGTACCTTCTTCGAGAACTCCCGCACGAATACGGCCTTCCACATGGGCCTGGCTTTGTCTCTCCAGATTGATGCACTGAATGCCATCAAGCTGCAGTAATCTGGACAGCAAAAGTCCGGCCGGGCCTGCGCCAATAATTATGACCGGTAGTGTGAAGTCTGCTTTATCTTTCATTCAGGTCCGTATGTTTCATGATTTATTGGGGGCGGCCAATTGAATGGTAATCAAGGTCCGATACTTCATCCAATGTATAGATGTTCCTTAAATCGATAAGCGTGGGCGAATTAAGTGTGTCTGCTATTCTCTTGAGATCAAGTGCACGGAATTGGTTCCATTCTGTCAGTATTACTGCAGCGTCAGCCCCTTGCATGCATTCGTATTCGTCTTCACAATATGTGACATTTTCAAGTAGTGACTTTGCTTCTTTCATGCCTTCAGGATCAAAGGCTCGTATAGTAGCGCCTTTTAATTGCAGGCCTGGAATGATTACAATGCTTGGGGCCTCGCGCATATCATCAGTATTCGGTTTGAAAGTCAGTCCCAAAATCGCGATTGTCTTACCCTCCACTGAACCGCCACATGCTGAAACGATCCGATCCACCATAGCTGCCTTTCGTCTGTCATTAACATCAATCACAGTATCGACAATTGTTATCGGTGAATTGTAGTCATGTGCGGTTTTAGATAGGGCCAAAGTGTCTTTTGGAAAGCATGAACCGCCATACCCCGGGCCAGCATGCAAAAACTTGGAACCAATCCTATTGTCCAGTCCAATCCCTTTAGCCACCTCCTGAACGTTAGCGCCCACGGCATCGCATAGGTCAGATATCTCATTGATAAAACTGATTTTGACAGCAAGAAATGCGTTAGCGGCATACTTGATAAGTTCGGCTGTTCTGCGTTCTGTCGTAAGTAGAGGGCTGGCGTTAAGGTATAGCGGGCGATAAAGCTCTCGCATGGTGTCAAATGCCCGTTCGCTTTCGGCTCCAACGACGATACGATCCGGACGTTTGAAGTCCTCAATAGCTGCACCTTCACGCAAAAATTCCGGGTTGGAAGCCACATCAAATTCCGCTGCAGGGTTCGTCTTTGCTATGATTGCCTCCACTTCGTCGCCAGTCCCAACCGGAACAGTGGATTTATTGACAATCACCGTATATCCGTCAATCAGGTGGGCAATTTCCTCAGCTGCCGCATAAACATAGCTAAGGTCTGCATGACCATCACCACGTCTTGTGGGCGTGCCAACAGCTATGAAAACAACTTCTGCGTCTTTAATTACGTTTGCTGCATCTGTGTCAAAATTTAGCCGACCAGCCTTAACGTTTGATTCCACAAGTACATCCAGACCGGGCTCATAGATTGGCATTATACCCTGCTCGAGGCGCTCGATCTTAGAGGCATCTTTGTCGATACAAGTCACATGATGACCGAAGTCAGCAAAACAGGCGCCGGATACCAGGCCCACATATCCCGTCCCGATCATTACTACGCGCATAAAATTCTCCCAGAGACTGTGATGAGTTGCCCGATTCTTGAATAATTCATTGCTTCTAAACCATATATGCAACGGGAATAAAACAGCTTTTCCCATAAATTGAACTAATTGCAGGTTATATGTCTCGTAATGGTTGAATAATATGCCATGAAACTTATCGACAAAGATTGCTTCGGTCTTTGCAAGTGAGTTGACTTGGATTAAGTTCGCTTTCACCGGTCCCGTAGCTCATCAGGATAGAGCGCAAGATTCCTAATCTTGAGGTAGCAGGTTCGAGTCCTGCCGGGATCACCAAACAGCCAGAAAAATTTTGATTTGATTAGGAAATAGCGAAGCAGAGATGCGTAATCACTTGCTTGATCCTATGGGAAAATATGGCAACTTCAATCAAATGGCGGTACTATAGTGCCGCTATTGCAAACGAAGGGTTTGGAGACAAAAATGAGTAATGGTGTTGCAGAACTCAGGGCAAACGTTGCTGTTCCATTTGAGCAGGCCAAAGCGATGCCGCCGTCAGTTTATACGTCACCTGAATTTTTAAGCCGTGAACTGAAAGATATTTTTTCAAAGGATTGGTTTTGCGTAGGACGGGCTTCTGCACTCTCCTCTCCCGGAGATTATGTGACGATGGATTTGGCTGATCAGCCGATTATCGTATTGCGAGACAGTGAGGGAAACCTCAAGGCAATGTCGAATGTATGCCTGCATCGTATGTCTACCCTACTGGAGGGACGAGGCAATACTCGTAGTATTGTCTGTCCATATCATGCTTGGACTTATAACCTGGACGGCTCTTTGCGCGGTGCGCCGGCGATGACCCTGAATGACGGGTTTTGCAAGAAGAATTACAAACTACCACAGATCAAGTGTGAAGAATGGCTTGGCTGGGTGTTCGTTTCGTTAAATGAAAATGCGGAACCGGTTGCCAAGGAACTTTCGAAAGTCGAAGACCTCGTTGGTGATTATGACATGAGTTCTTATACGGAGACGTTTTTTGAAACCCATGTCTGGAACACTAACTGGAAGGTGCTTGCCGAAAACTTTATGGAAAGCTACCATTTGCCGGTTTGTCATGCAGGAACGATCGGCGGATTGTCAAAACTGGAAGAGATGGTTTGTCCTCCGGGTGAGAGTTCATTCAATTATCATACTATCCTGAAGGATGACTCTCTCAAGATCGCGATGGCGCATCCTAATAATACGCGCTTGGAAGGTGACCGCCGTCGGATGACTTATCTGTTAGCGATCTATCCAAGCCTGCTCATAACACTTACTCCAGGTTATTTCTGGTATCTCACCTTGCATCCTCAAGGCGTTGGTCAGGTCAGGATTGGTTTTGGCGGAGGCATGTCAGAAGACTATGTGAACGATGCAGACGCTCAGGCTCATTTCGCCCAGTTGAAGACATTGCTTGATGAGGTGAACGTAGAGGACAAAGGTTGCACTGAAAAGGTTTATCGTGGGCTTTGTTCCACTGCTGCCAAGCCTGGTCACCTATCTCATCTTGAACGACCGAATTATGATTTTGCTCGCTATATCAATGATCGAATGCAACAAGCTGAAAACTAAACATATCGAAGGAATGCTGGATTGGCTCATACACGCATCCGAAAATTCAATGCCAAAGATACTTACCCCGAACAAAATCTCGACAATGATTTGGCGCAGGCGGTTGTTACTGAAGGTGGCAAGATTGTTTGGCTGAGGGGCCAATGCCCGCAAAATCTGGATGATGCGAAAAATATCGACAGCCATGATCCAGTGGAACAGACCCACAAGGTTATGCAGAACATCAAGCAGCTGATTGAGGAAGCGGGGGGTGAAATGGAACACCTCGTGAAGGTGGTTGTTTATATTACGGATGTTCGACACCGGGAAAGTGTCTATCGGACAATGGGAGAATACCTAAAGGGTGTTCATCCTGTCTCCACGGGTCTTGTTGTGCAGGCTTTGGCGCGTCCGGAGTGGCTGGTTGAAATTGATGGCACAGCGGTGATACCGCAATGACTTTTTCTCTGGTAGCACGATGTCCTGAAACAGGAATGTTCGGAATAGCCATTTCATCTTCGTCGCCAGCTGTCGCTGCAAGGTGTGCCTATACACGGGCGGGGGTAGGGGCAGTTGCCAGTCAGAATGTTACGGATCCGAGCCTAGGTCCTAAAACGCTTGATCTTATGCAAAGCGGTATGTCAGCCAGCAGCGCTGTTTCCGAGGTGCATGAAAACAACCGGCACATGGAATACAGGCAAATTCTTGCGATTGATGCGAATGGCGAAACAGCCATTCATTCAGGTGCAAATTCTTTGGGTATCTGGACAGACGCTTCTGGCAAAGATGTGGTATCTGCTGGAAATCTACTAGCAAATGAGGACGTGCCTTCAGCTATTGTAGAGGGCTTTGAAAGTGCGGATGGGCACTTAGGTGATCGCCTGATAGCTGCAATGCGCGCCGGGCTTAAAGCAGGTGGTGAAGCTGGTCCCGTTCATTCGGCCGGTATGCAGATTTGCGACAAGGTCTCCTGGCCCGTGGCGGACTTGCGGTGCGATTGGACAGAAGACTGCCCGATTGAAGCAATTGCAGGTGCTTGGGTAGTTTATAAGCCGCAACTGGACGCTTACGTGCAACGGGCATTGAACCCGCAAGCTGCACCTTCCTATGGAGTCCCCGGTGATGAATGAGAGACAAATCCCACCAATGAATTTTTCTCCAGTGGTTAGTTCGATGCTTCAGGAGCTCGCTGAAATTGCAAGCGCTCCTGACAACGCACCTATGGGTCTGCCAGGACCATTTTATACGAATGCTGAATTCTATGGGCATGAATGTGCCGGGTTACTTAGACAGGGCTGGCACTGCGTGGGCAGGGCGGATGAACTGCCTGAAACGGGCGATTATCTGACACTGAACTTGCTAGGTGAGCCGATCA
>CAWUJF010000119.1:0-7987 GCA_963922405.1 uncultured Hyphomicrobiales bacterium
ATAGAACCTATCCCGCCAATCACAATCACAACGAAAGCCAGGATAAGCACCGGTTCCCCCATACCCACCTGAACAGACTGGATTGCTCCCCCCAGCGCACCAGCAAAGCCAGCCAACGCTGCTCCCAGTGCGAATACGACCGTATACAGTTTTCCAATATCGACACCCAAAGCGGCAATCATTTCCCGGTCCGATTCCCCGGCTCTAATACGGATGCCCAGCCGGGTTTTACTGATCAAGACGAAAAGCCCAGCGGCAATTGCAAAACCGATGATGATGATCAGCAACCGAAAGACAGGATATTGAATACCACCGGGCAAGGATACCGCGCCTGAAAGGACCTCTGGCACCTCCAGATAAAGGGGAAATGAGCCAAATACCCAGCGTGTACCTTCAGAAAACATCAAAATAAGCGCAAATGTCGCCAGAACTTGATCTAAGTGATCACGGTCATACAAGCGACGGATGACAAGCATTTCCACGATCGCTCCTGCAAAAGCAGGCGCGACTATACTTGCCAAAAGCCCCAGCCAGAACGATCCAGTAGCTGCTGCCACTGCTGCGCAAGCAAATGCGCCAACCATGTAAAGTGATCCGTGAGCGAGGTTGATAAGGCCCATGACACCAAAAACTAACGTCAAGCCCGCTGCCATAAGAAACAGCATGACGCCTGATTGGAGGCCATTTAAAACCTGCTCCAGAAAGAGCGTTAGATCCATTGAGATTTCCGAAAGAAAAAGGGCCGCTAAACGCGGCCCATTAGTCTGAAAAGAAGATTACAGTTTGCAATCACCCTCATAAACATTTGAATGACCGCTTAGTACTTTCGACACAAGCTTGTTTGTGAAAACGTCGCCTTCTTTAATAACTTCGCGCACATAAATGTCCTGTACAGGATGTTGGTTCGAACTGAACTCGAAATTGCCCCGAACAGAATCGAAATCCGCTGCTCTAAGTGCTTCGCGGAATGCATCACTGTCCTTAACACTGGATTTCTTTGCAGCAGAAATCAGCAGATTGGCGGTGTCAAAACCCTGGCTCGCATATAAGGATGGTAAGCGGCCATATTCCTTCTGGAAGCTTTCCACGAAGGCTTTGTTCGCTGCATTATCAATGTCCTTATTCCACTGAGAAGTGTTCTTAACACCCAAAGCAGCTTCACCAACCGCTTGCAGGATGCCCTGATCAAATGAGAATGCGGGGCCAACCAGCGGTTTGTCGACTCCTGAAGCTGCGTATTGTTTCATGAAAGAAATGCCCATACCTCCCGGCAGGAAGAAGAATACGCTGTCAGCGTCAGATGCTCTGATCTGAGCAATCTCTGCAGCGTAGTCTTTTTGTCCCAACTGAGTGTAAACTTCGTTCGCGATGTTCCCTTTGAACTCGCGCTTGTAGCCAGTGATCATGTCCTTCCCGGCAGGATAATTCGGTGCAAGTACAAAACTGTTCTTGTATCCGGCAGCAGTGGAATACGCTCCTGTACCTTCAGACAAGTTGTCGTTTTGCCAAGCCACATTAAAGTAATTCGCATGACAACCCTTGCCAGCCAGAGCAGACGGACCAGCATTCGGAGACAAGTAGAATTTACCCTGACGTACTGCAGCAGGCACCACAGCCATTGCTAGGTTAGACCAGATGATTCCAGTCAATACATCATCCTTTTCACTTTGGATCATACGATCAGCCAGCTGAACTGCGATGTCAGGTTTGCGTTGATCATCTTCAACAACAACTTCTATATCCTGACCAGATTGCTTTACAGCCAATAGAAAACCGTCACGCACATCAATGCCAAGACCAGCACCCCCACCCGACAGTGTCGTAATCATCCCAACTTTGAGCGATTCAGCCTGTGCAGCCACGGCGGAGCCTGCGAGCATCAATGCCGAGAACCCAGCCAATAATTTTCTCGATAGTTTCATTTGTTCCTCCCAATTGAACTAAATTGCCCGACCCAGAACACTCCATTCTTTGCTGGATAAGTCACGATGCCGGACAATAATCGGAAATATGTAACATTAGTTTTTCGCAGATTCCAACCAACATCTTGAAAATTGGCTGAATTAAGTAAGAACATGAAATATAATTCAAAACTTTTCAGATTTGCGCGAAATTTGTTAGCCTAAAGTCTGCTGATCAGTGAAATCAGAAGAAGATACCCTTTTTTGGCGGTTCCTTGTCAGGATGTGGGCCCGGATCATCCGGTCGACGTTTCAGCGGTAATTCTGCCGTATTTTCATACACGCCGCTCTTTTGGCTTTCGGTGTCTTCTCCACTGTTATCCGTTTCAGCCGTTCTGGTCGGATTGTCATTGGCTGACTCAGGAAAGTCTTCCTTTTCTGCAGAGGTATCATTTTCTTTGTCGTTTTCGCTGCCTTTGTCTGCCTCTTCTGACACAGTCTCTTCCGATTTGGCTTCCTCTGAATTTGCCTCTTCGGTAGAAGCAGCCTCCTCCTGAACTTCCTCTTTCACATCATCTGAAGAAGCTTCCTCAGGTTTTGACTCTTCGACACTTGTTTCAGAAGGTTTCGTATCGATGACCTCTTCGGCGTCAATGATATTTGGATCATCCTCAACAGAGACAACTGGCCGTTCTTCAGCGGTTGAAATCGGTTTTGCAGCTTCCTGTAATTCTTCAAGTGTCAACACTGGTGCCGATTCGTCTCCCAGTTGTTCTACGGGCACTTTCCATTCGAAAGCACCAACCTCACCGGACACTGGTGAAACAGGCAGCCATTCTTCGGAAACATGGCCATCAGCAGTCCATACAGGGTCTGCAGGCGCACGAACCGCTCTTGCAAGCCAATCACGCATACGTCCCTTGTCACCGTTTTGGCCCTCTTCAATATCTGCCATCAAGAGGCAAGCCCTCTCAGTCGGTCTTGTAGTCAAAACCGGTTCCAATACCTTACGAGCCAAATCCCATTCATTTGCATCGATAGCAGCGTTCGCAATAGCAAAATTACCCTCCGGGCTGTTTGACCGGATGGATGCTAGATGTTTGGCGCGTGATAATCGGTCTTGGACCGAATCACCGGGACGTACCGTTGCATACGCATCAGCAATTTCAGGATGCGGCATCAAACGCCAGGTTTCTTCGAGAACCTTGGATGCACCCTTGATATCACCCAGACGGGCTGCAGACCTTGCATAAGATGTGGCAGCCGGTACGAGATCCTTGGAAAGTTTATGAGCTTCCTTCGCCAGTTTACGCGCACCCTCGGGGTTGGCTTGTTCTAGGGACATGGCTTTCGCTGTCAGCAATATGGCCCTTTGATGCCGTGCTTCCTGTTTATCGATCAAACCGGCGGAGCGATTGCTATCGAGCGTGAGAATCGATGCATCCCAATCACCATCAACAGCCTGATACCGGAGTTTGGCCTTACCAGCCCATGGCAACGATGGCGCGGATTTGGCAGCTTCTTCGGCGTAATGACGGGCAGCTTGCGGTTCACCCTGCCTTTCCGCTTCCAGGAACAGGCCTCTAAGGGCTACCATTCGTGTGGAATCGTCTTCCAACATCGTTTGGAAACTGGCTCTCGCCTCATCGCGCTTACCTTCAAGAAGCGCCGTTTGAGTGCCAAGCAAGGCAACAAGAGGGTCACCACCAAGCAGCCGTCCGCTTTCCTTTGCAAGACTGCGCGCAGTGTCCACATCACCTGAACTAGCAGCGATCAAACCGCGTGAGAGTGCCTTGTACCCACGCTCACGTCTTCTATTGTCGAAAAACTTAGTCAAAAAGGCCGGTGTTCCCAAAATTCCACGCAAAATTCCGGTAATCTCCATGATGACAAACACCAGAACAACAAGATGCGCTATAGCGAGCGTGAGTGGAATACCCACTTCTTCACCCGGACGGCCCATTTGAGCGGCAAGCCAATCCCATTCAAGGAAAATCGTACCTGGATTATCAGCCACCCAAGCAAACAGAAATCCGAGGCCAAGAACAACCAATAGGAATATAAGAAGACGCAACATCAGGTTTAATCCTTAATCTCTTTCGCTTAGCCAGCGGCGGCATTTAAATCATCAGACAATTTCTTTTGGATCGCCAGCGCTTCTGCACGCGCATCAAGCTTCGCTATCCAACCATTGTCATTGTCCCGAATGCTGGCAGGCAATGCCGACCACTCATTTCGTGCTGCACTCAGATTCCCGGATTCAACGCCGGATTTAACGCGTGACAAAATGGCAATCGGCGTATCACCATCCTGCGGACCCCTTGAACGGAACGTAACAAGATTTTGCACATTAGCCCATAGCCGGTCAGAAACACCGCCATTAGAGGTATCTGCGACAGGATTTTGAACCGACTGAGTTATACGATCCAACCCCGAAGCCAGTTCAGCGGTACTGGGTATTCCCGCTTCGTTAAGTTCTTTCAAACGCTTTGTTTCTGGTGTTTCACCTGCCAATGCTTCAATCGAGGCAATCGGAATAGACAGCGGGTCATTATTTTGTAGCGCTGTACCCAGAGCATTTACCGCAACAGATCGAGCTACTTTTTCATTCACTTTGACGGATGCAATCTGGCCAACCACATCCGCTAATCCGGCTGCGTTCGCATCCGCCTTCTCACCTAACGAAGCAACTGACCTAGCGATATCATCAACACTGGCTTGTATTGGTGATAAGTCCACCGGTTCCTGATTGTTGAGTTCAGCCACCTGAGCACCTAAGGCATTCACTTTTGCCAATGCATCGGCAAGCGCTTCTGCAGACGGACCATCATTCGTCGCTTCTTTTAGCTCTGCCACACCGTTTTCCACGTCTCCCATGCGAGAAGAGATGGCCGCTAAAGCAGCTGTAACTTCAGTAGTAGAGGCATCGGAACCGCTTTCGACAGCACTGGTAATAGCTGAGATCTTAGAATTCAGATCCTCAATCGTGCTTTCCAGGCCAACAATTCGTTCATCAGACTGACCGGCAGCTGCCTCCTCAATCTTGGAAATGCGTTCAGCAAGAGGTCCAAGGTCCACATTGGAGCCGGCATTATTCTGATTATTCGAAAGCTCTTCAATTTGAGACTTGAGAGCAGCAATCTCCGCTGTGGTTTCTGAATTGTCTACAACTTCGGTCTTCTGTTCATAAATACTGCCAATAAATGGAATTTTCGAAGCTGAATCGAACTGACCTAGCACACCTAGACCAAGCACCGTCACAATCCCACCGACCAATGCCGACCCAAATCCACCCCGTCTTGCTTCAGAAGCAGCTTTCGGAGGCATAGGTTTTACTTCTTTCTCTTCTTTTTCAGGAGAAGGACGACCGAGCTTCGGAGTATTGCTTGTCTTTGAACTCGCAGTACTTGCTGCTTTCTGTTCGTCTTTAGTGGAGCTTGCACTCTTTGTCTCAGCTGCTTTTGTTGCAGCCGATGTTTTCGAAGCTGCGGAAGACTTCGCGCCAGCAGTTGTCTTATCTGCTTCCGCCTTGGTATCAGCCGAACTCTTTACTTCCTTTGCATCAAGATCAATGGTTTGCGGTTTCTGGGAACGTTTTGCATTTCTACCAGTAGTGCCGGTCGGCTTAGCACGTGAGGCCATATTCAATTCCTGTCTTGTTACTATTCCTGCCCAATTCAGGCAAAGCTTCCATAATCCCTAAGCACCTTACTATAGGTAAAATACTTATTTCCATAGAATTATGGTTTTGCCTCTGAGTTGATCCGTTTGAGACGTTCAATCATCGATATCTCACGAGGCTCGACTGCAACTTCGATAACACGCCAGTCATTCTCGTCAAGCATATCAGCCGTTTTTTGCGATATGTTAATGGCGATCAAATGACGCAAGTCGTTTTTGCTTTCTGTTCCAACAATCATATCCATAAAATGTTTGGCACTCTCTACAGAGTAATGGAATACAGCACCTGGACCCAATTTTACCAGACTCGCCTTGAAATCTGGTTTGGATACCGTGATCTTCCGTATCTCATAGAGACTAACCAATTCCAAGCCAATGCCATACTCTAAAAGAGCAGAAACCATATCGAAAGAACGCACCTTTGCAGCTGGATAAAGAAATGTCTTTCCGCGGAATTCCTCGGTCTCCCCAATCAATTCGGCAAGCGCTGCGCCACCGCCATTGGCAGAAACCACATTGGTGTAACCAAGCGCTTCGGCAGCCTTTTTCGTCTCATCTCCCACACAAAAGACCGGAATACCTGTATCTGAAGGGATATAGTTTCTTTCAGCCAATATCCTAGGCCCATTTGCGCTGGTGAACACTATCCCGTCATAGTGTCTATCCGGCATTACAGCAAAAGTGTCTGCAACTTCAAACAAAGGAAAAACAACTGGTTCAAACCCATGATGCTGCAATTTGGTTGCAGAACTGCTCGCTGCCGGCTCAGCTCTTGTAACCAATACCTTCATGCATCAGCTCCAGCCTTCAAAAAACGTCGATCCCGCTTTGGACTTAAGTACTTTTCCCATTTCCTTACCCAAATCATAGGCATCTGATGTGGAGCCCGATAATTGTTCCTCATAGTATTCAGAGCCATCGGGTTTCAGGATGATTCCATGCAAAGATACTTTGCCACCATCAACTTGTGCATGAGCACCGATGGGCGTGCGGCAGGAACCATCCAATTCTTCGAGAAAAGCTCGCTCTGCAATCAGTGCAAGCTCAGTATTTTCGTGGTTCAGCGGCTTCAATAACTCCACGACTGAGGAATTCTCGACATTTACCTCAACAGCTATTGCCCCCTGGCCAGGCGCAGGTGGATAATCCTCAGTCGATAGTTCCGATGTAATAGCTTCTTCCATACCAAGCCGGTTCAATCCTGCACAGGCAAGGATCGTGGCGTCAGCCACGCCGTCTTTAAGTTTTTGAATTCGGGTTCCCACATTTCCCCGATACATGATCATTTTAAGATCAGGTCGTTTACGCAAAATCAGTGCTCTCCTTCTGAGAGAAGCTGACCCAACTATTGCTGCCTCAGGCAGCGACTCAATAGAATTGGCCTTATGAGAAATGAACGCGTCAGCCACATTCTCCCGTTCGGGATAGCAGACAAGGTCTAACCCCTCAGGCAGCGTCGTTGGCATGTCCTTTGCTGAGTGAACAGCCAGATCTATCGATCCATCAGAGAGCTTTTCTTCGATCTCCAATGTAAAGAGCCCTTTGCCGCCTATCTCGGAAAGCGGGATATTTTCTTTCTGTGTTCTGTCGCCGGCAGTTGATATCACTTCAATTTCAACTTCCAGCCCATGGTGGGTGGTTTCCAGCAGCGATTTCATGTATTCCGCTTGAACAAGTGCCAGATTACTACCGCGGGTGCCAATTCGAATAGGGTTTCGCGCCATGTTAACCTTGTAATCTGTGTTGCATTTGAATTCTAAAACCTACTGTGAAAACCAATATATAACAATGGATAAACCAATCGGAAACTCTAGTCCAATCCTGGGTATTGAAACCAGCTGTGACGAGACTGCAGCAGCAGTAGTTGTTCGCGACGAAAGTGGCAAGCCGAAAATTCTATCCAATATTGTCCTGAGCCAGATCGACGATCATGCAGAATTTGGGGGAGTTGTGCCGGAAATTGCTGCGCGCGCTCATTTATCTGCATTGGATGGGATTATTCAGACCGCATTAAACAAGGCAGAGATTGAATTGGACGATGTTTCCGGTATTGGAGTCACATCGGGACCGGGGCTGATAGGCGGACTTATGGTCGGTTTGATGACCGCTAAGGCTATCGCAGCGAGCAAATCCATTCCCTTCATTGGCGTCAATCACCTGGAAGGCCATGCGCTGACAGCACGCCTCACCAACGATATTCCCTATCCATACATGTTACTGCTGGTGTCCGGTGGTCATAGTCAGTTATTGCTCGTAGAAGGGCTTGGCAAATACAAGCGAATTGCTACCACCATTGATGATGCCGTGGGTGAAACCTTTGACAAGACCGCTAAACTGTTGGGACTTGGCTTTCCAGGCGGACCCAATATCGAAAAGGCCGCCGTAAACGGTGACGCAAATCGTTT
>CAWUJF010000120.1:0-7964 GCA_963922405.1 uncultured Hyphomicrobiales bacterium
CATCTCCAGAGAATATTTATCGATGTCGGAAGCCAGAATGCGGCAGTTTTGCTGGCCCGCTTTCGAATTTGCACCCAGAATGCTGCAGGCGATGGTGTAAGCTTCACTGCCATTTGAACATCCGGCAGACCAGATGCGAACCGGTTCTCCACGCTGCATCTTTGCTACCAGCCCGGGCAAAACCTTATTACGGAAATGCTCAAAATGATGAGGCTCGCGGTTAAACGCTGTAACATTTGTCGTAATCGCGCAGATTAGCTCATCAATCTCGGCTTTGCCTTCCGCAGACTTTACGAATGCAATATATTCGCGGAAATCAGCTTTCCCCAACACCCGCAGACGTTTCTGTAGGCGCGAACGGACCAGCCCCAGCTTTGACTCATTAAGCTGAATGCCAGAGATTTGTGTCGCAATGGCCGCGATCTGGGCAAACTCATCTTTGGAAAGTTCAGCCTGCGCAATGGGTGCATTTGAACTCTGGATACTAACTGCTGCGGTCATGCTGCGAGGATCTCCTCGTCAGGCATGAGAGTTTCAGGAAGAATTTCGCAAATAATACGCTCTTCCAAGACAATTACGCGGTTGAAGAATTCTTCTGCAATTTTAGTGTTGAGCTCCGGCACTGATCTGAGATCATCAGAATTCACATCAAGAATATCGGACACAGAATCGACCAGAAGACCGAAAGATTTCTCTCCCACCTGTACGACGATAATGACATGACGTTCTGAGGGTTCTTCTGACGGCAGTCCCAGCCTTTTGGCAAGGTTTACGATGGGTAGAATCACACCACGCAGGTTGATAACACCCATGAGAAATTCGGGAGCATGGGGAAGGGCGGTAGATTGCGTCCATCCACGGATCTCCCTCGTCATTGTTATCTCGATGCAAAACTCTTGTTTGCCCACACGAAAAACAATGAACTCTTCCTGATTTTGATTACTTTCTGACATGGCTAAATTCCTCAGGCAATCTGGTCTAGTACTGGTTGGGTTGGGGTTTCCCGTGTCTTTCTGGACACGATGTCTTCAATATCGAGAATGAGCGCAATGCGGCCATTCCCAAGAATAGTAGCGGCAGCAATACTCGGTATTCTCTGGTAATTGCTTTCCATACTTTTGATGACGACTTGTTGTTGACCAACGATCGAATCCACAAGGAATGCACTCATGTCATGATTGCCGGATTCAACAATCAGAATGGTACCCTCCTCATAGGAATGAGGTTGATCAAGGAAGCCTAACTCATATCCCACATCTACAATCGGGATCAGCTGATCCCTGAGCTTGAAGACCAT
This sequence comes from uncultured Hyphomicrobiales bacterium, assembly GCA_963922405.1. Taxonomy (GTDB): domain Bacteria; phylum Pseudomonadota; class Alphaproteobacteria; order Rhizobiales; family Rhizobiaceae; genus JAALLB01. The sequence goes on from CAWUJF010000120.1 coordinate 1,298, forward strand.
ATTCCCGTCACCAATCTGGAACACGTCCTGTTGGCGCAAGCTGATGGTTTCAATCATGGAGCTCACCGGTATGACAAACATTTGTTCAGCAGTACGAACAAGCATGCCGTCAAGGATGGCGAGTGTCAGAGGCAGGTTAAGCGTAAAGAGGGACCCTTTACCTGGCGTGGAGGAAATGCTCACACGCCCACCAAGACCCTGAATGGACTGGCGAACCACATCCATTCCAACGCCTCTGCCTGATACATCGGTTATTTCTTCTGCGGTGGAAAAGCCCGGTGCAAAAATCAGGTTGTCGATTTCTTCATCGGACAGTTTGGAATCAGCTTGAATGACTCCCTTTTCAACAGCAATTTCAAAGACTTTCTGCCGGTTGATGCCTGCGCCATCATCGCGGATTTCGATCACAATGCTTCCCGAACTATGTGAAGCGCTGAGAACGATTTCACCGGTTTCCGGTTTGCCTGCTTCGACGCGTTTTTCAACGCTTTCGATGCCGTGATCGACCGAGTTACGGATCATGTGGGTGAGGGGATCGGACAGACCTTCAATCACTGTTGTATCCACTTCGGTATTTTCACCTTCAAGCAGCAATTGTGCTTTCTTGCCGGTGGCACTGCAAATTTCGCGAACCACGCGCGACATGCGCATGAATACCGGTTTAATCGGCTGTGCTCGAATGGACATCACGCTCGACTGGATTTCCCGGGTGAGGTTTTGTAGTTCAACCAGGGCCAGGCCGGTGGGGGATGCGGTTCCAAACCCTGCTTCATTGATTTGCAGGGTCAACATGGATTGGCTGATCACCATCTCACCCATGAGGTTGATCAGACGATCAACTTTTTCAGAATCCACCCGGATTGGCTTGGAAGCCCGGGCACGTTCCTTGGGTTCCGGCTTCTTAGCTGCCGCAGGTTTTTCTTCCTTTGGAGCCTCGGCCGGAAGTTCCACGACCTCTGCTACAGGTTCTTCTGCAACGATTTCAAGCGCTGGTTCAGGCGAAACTTCACTGAGATCAGGAAGTTCTGCAATCCCCGGCTGCTCATCTGGAACCGTAAGTGGTTCAGACTCTTGCGGCTCCCCCAGGCAGTCATCTTCTTCCTCCACTTCTGGAAGGTCAGACAAATCACCAAGAAAATCGTCGATGCTGATATCAGATGCGAGCGCATCAGTTTCATCTTCAGTAATTTGAAGATCGCAGCAGTCAGAAACCCATTCGAACACCGCCCTCACATCGTTTTCCAAAGATGTGGTCTCGATTGTGATGTTCCATGAGAGTTCTGTTGAACTTGTGTCAAATTTGTCCAGCGAAGAAAGCTTTTCGGTGTTTACCCGAATTTCGCAAGAGCCCAGATCCGCCAGTTCGCGGAAAATTTTCTGAGGATCATGGCCATTTAAATAAAGCTCATTGTGCGGTGCAAAGGTGATCTCAAATTTGTTCGTTGCAGCTGACGTCTGAATTGTAAGGTCATCGAGGGAAATCGGAACAATATCAAATTCCACTTCCTCTTCTTCTTCCATCGGCTGAAGGTTGAATTCCTTTTCCAGTTCAGCGGAAATTTCTGAACAATCGATCGGCTCTTCCCCGTCACGGGCTGCAGCCACAATGTCAGTCAGCACATCTGAGGAGCGTAGCAGGAGGTCAATCCGGTCCTCATTTGACTGGGATAAATCGTTGCGGATCACGTCTAGAGCATTTTCAAACACGTGAGCAAAGGAAACCAGTTCATCGAGTGCAAATGCACCCGCACCGCCCTTGATTGAGTGAACTGCGCGGAATACCGAGTTTACGGTTTCCGCATCAACACCGTCACTGGAAATGCTGAAAAGGCCGGTCTCCAGCTCAGAAAGCTGATCGGCACATTCTGCAAAATAGGTATCTCTGATTGCATCAAGTTCCATAATTTCCCCCTTACGGCATCACACGATGAACAGCGCTGATCAGTTTTTCCGGCACAAAGGGTTTGACGATCCACCCAGTAGCACCAGCTTCGCGAGCCCGAGCTTTCTTAGCTGCATCGCTTTCGGTGGTTAGAACCAGGATGGGCATGCGTGTGCTGAAATCACCGCCGCGCACGGTTTCGATAAACTCAAACCCGTCCATAATTGGCATGTTGATATCGGTGATCACCACGTCGGGATTATGCTCTTTAAGTTTTTCAACACCATCCGCCCCGTCTTCTGCGGTAACTACGTTAAATCCTGCACCCGATAGACACATGGTCAGCATCTGCCGCATGGTTGGGGAATCATCCACTGCTAATATTGTCGAGCTCATTGGCTTCCTCCTGCTTCGAGTTGCGCTCTTTCAATTCCGATTGATCCGATAGCATTCACAAAGTCTTCCGACATTTCGGAGTAGGAAAGAATGCAGTGATCGTCGCTCCATAATTTTTGTGCCGACATCAATACTTCGATACAGGGCGTGTCGATTTTGGTTACTTGGCTGGCATCTACGGTGAGCGTTGCGCTACGCATCTGCAAAATTTCATTTGCAAAGGCTTCAGCGTCCTCACCTTTGAGGATTTCAGCCATTTTCAGGGTTTGTCCGTCTGACATTTTTAAAACTCCTGCCATTCATCTTCTTTGACCGCTGCATTACCTTCGAATGCGTTTGATACTCGCGATATCAGTTGCTTTGCCGGGGAGTTTGTTTGCTCCACCGCGGGTGCAGTTGCCGGTTCAATTATGTTTGTCCGATTGACCTTGAAGCCATTCAGTAGGTCGGTAAGTTCGGCGGCCTCACTGTTGAGGGAGTGACATGCAGCGGTAGCTTCTTCAGCCATTGCAGCGTTCTGTTGGGTTCCCGCATCCATCTCGGAGACCGTGCAATTAAGTTCTTCAAGCGATATGGATTGTTCTTTGGCGCCTTTGGCTATGCCATCGACCACCGAGCTGATTTCAACTACCTGGTCTGCAATTTTCTGAAGTGCTTCACCCGTTTCCCCCACGAGCTTTGAACCGCCTGCTACCTGTTCGCTGGATTTCGAAATCAGAGACTTGATCTCCTTTGCAGCTACAGCAGAGCGTTGAGCAAGTGCACGTACTTCGGCAGCGACGACTGCAAATCCCTGACCGGCTTCTCCAGCTCTAGCCGCTTCAACGCCTGCGTTAAGCGCCAGCAAATTGGTCTGGAAAGCGATTTCATCGATCACGGAAATGATTTGATTGATTTCTTTTGCGGAGTTTTCAATTTCTGCCATAGCGGAGAGGGCCTTATTGACCACAACGCCGCTCACTTGTGCATCATTCTTGGCAGCTTCTACGACTATTCTTGTGTTTTCAGCACCTTCTGATGATTTCTGAACAGTTTCTGTGATCTGGCCTAGTGTATTGGCTGTCTGTTCAAGTGCGGCAGCTTGTTTCTCTGTGCGCGTAGAAAGATCATCTGATGCGCTGACGATTTCCCGAACGCCTGTGCCAAGGCTTTCGGTTGTATTGATGATGCGGTTAAAGGTTGCCGAGAACTGATCAATAGATTTGTTGAGATCATTGCGAAGCTTGTCGAGTTCACCATCGAAAGGTTCTTCCAAGCGGCAGGTTAGATCACCGGTGGACATGTTTCTCAGCGCTTCTCCGATGGCCGCAACAATCGCGGAAGTCTCGCGCTCCTGCTTTGCGCGCTCCAAATTAACAAGTTCTGAGGCTTTGGCTGCTCTTTCGCGCTCATCGCTTGCGTCGCGTTCAGCTTGTAGTTTTTGCTGACTTTCTTCTTGCAACTTCATAAGCGTTCTGGCGATATGGCCGATTTCATCTGGGCGGTTCGTGTGGGGTACCTTGCCTGGGTTTTCTTCGTTCGCCAGATCTGTGGTTGAAGCAGCAATGTTTCTGATCGGTTTGATGATGGATTTGTTGATGCCGTGTAGCAGATAGCCGAGCACGGCCGCAGCAAGAATTGCAGCACCGATTACAAACCATCCTGTCTGGGAAATTTGCGACCCTGCTTGGAATTCGGAATAAGCAATGAAAGAGATGACAGCACAAATCACGAAGGCATTGAAGAAAGACAGGGTAACAAGTTTTCCCCCAATCTTCATGCCACCAGGAAGTTCTTCCTGATTGACGGTTTGCAATGTCGATGAAATTTCCATTTATGCCCCGAAGGTAGAAGCCCATTCACATTCCGATTTTGAACGGAGCGAGGAGGTGGTTTCATACCAAAGCCAGGAACGGCTTTTCCTTCGCTGAATACTTTGCCGGACAAGACTTCCGGTAAATCTGGAGTACTGATTTTTGCCGTGATTCGGCATGGGTCGATACTCTTAGTGCCTACAAACTAAAGAGAATTCCTTGTCTGAAGGTTGTAAAAGAAAGCCGCCACCAAAGATTTTGATAGCGGCTTCCATTATCCAGATAAAACTATAAGAGAAGGAGCAATTATCTGAACAGGGCCAGGATATTCTGGCTGTTGGCGTTGGCGATTGAAAGCGCCTGAATGCCAAGCTGCTGCTGAGCCTGAAGGGCCTGAAGACGTGTAGACTCTTCGTTCAGGTCTGCATCAACCAGCTGTCCGATACCCCGATCAACAGCATCAGAAAGTGCTTTAACGAAGTCACGCTGAATGTCGATACGAGCAGTTACAGCACCAAGGTCTGTAGCAGCTGTAGTCAATTCGGTGATTGCGTCATCAACACCCTGAATGTACTGATCCAGTGTTGTGAGGTCAGCAGCTGCATCTGTCAGAGAAGAGATAGACAGTGTAGCAACTGTAAATGTACCAGCTGTCGCTGTACGGTCCCCATCGATGATACCTGTACCGGCTGAGTTTGCATCAAACAGTTCAACACTAGAGATTGTAATATCAATTGTGCTTACAGAAACTGTACCACCCGCAGCGCGGTTGAATGAAGACACGATTGATTTGGTTGCATTGTAACCTGCATCACTTGAATCAACGCTCAACCAGTTTTCACCGGAGAATGAAGCTGATTCAGCAATAGAAGTGATCTGACCTTGCAGCTGAGTGATTTCAGACTGGATCTTAGCGCGATCAACACCTGGTTCACGTGCAGCAACCAGCTTCTTCTTGATTTCGTCTGTTACTTCGATAACAGCTTCAATACCTGTTGTTGCCACATCAACAGTTGCAGCACCAAGACCAAGAGCGTCTTGTACAGTTGAAAGAGCTTTGTTGTCTGAACGCTGTTCTGTAGCGATTGACCAATATGCAGCATTGTCAGAAGCGCTTGCAACACGAAGACCTGTTGAAATTGCGCTTTGAGTTTGGGTCAACAATTTGTTGGTATAGTTCAGCGTAGAAAGTGCAGTCTGCGCTGACTGGTTTGTTAGGATACTGTTACTCATTTTTAGTCCCTTTGGATTTGAAATATATTTTTGGGACATTCCGGATTTTACCGGTGAGACAATTTGGCTTCATGCCGACAAGGCTGCAAATACGCAGTACTTTGCTTGTCTATGGGCCGCAACCTAAGCACAAACCTTAAAATTTTAGTTAACCAAAGAGACGTTTTCGCTGAAATTTCCGTATCTTCACACCACAGACTTCAATAATTCGCCCACAAGCAGGTTCCAACCGTCAATCAGGACAAAAAAGAGCACTTTAAAGGGCAGGGATACCACTGTTGGCGGTAGCATCATCATACCCATGGACATGGTGACTGTGGAAACAATCAGATCAATTACTAGAAACGGGAGCAGTATCAAAAAGCCTATTTCAAATCCACGCCGCAGTTCTGACAATAAAAATGCCGGAACAATAATTCTAAGAGAAGGCTCCGCGGTGACTTCTTCAGCTTCCGTATCGATGGAGACGAATTGCTCAAACATATCCAGATCCTTATCGCGGATATGTTGCATCATGAATTCCTTGAATGGGTCTGTGATTTTATCAAATGCTTCTTCCTGGGATATCTCATTATCTAAAAGAGGCTTCACACCATTTTGCCAAGAGCGCTCGAAAACCGGTGACATTACGAAGTAGGTCATGAATAGAGCCAGCGAGATGATAATTAGATTTGAAGGCGTGGACTGAAGACCCAATCCGCTCCTTAAGAATGCGAAGGCGATAATAAAGCGAGTGAAACAAGTGGTGGTAATCAGAATTCCCGGTGCCACAGACAAGACCGTAAGAATGACCAGGCCCTGGATTATCCGTCCAGAAAATGTGCCTTCATCTTTTGGGAGAAATTCCGAGAACTCGAATTCCTGGGCTGAAACAATACCGCTGGTTGCTAGCAGCAATACAAGCGCAATGAAAATTCTCATTCTGCCACCATCGACATTATAAGTAGATCTTTAATCTGACCTTCCGTTGCCAGTTGGGCACGGTCGAGCAAATCTTCACGAAGATGCAGATATCCACTTGGGCCGGAAATCTGCTGCAGTGAAAGTGTTCTTGCAAAGGTGGCGATCTCTGCACCAATTCGGGCTTTGGTCTCTTCCCCAGTGAGGTTCACATCTTCCTTTGCGATGATTGCAAGTTCGAGCCGCAGAAAGGTGTTGTTGCGATCAAGCTTCACAATCAAAGGGTCAAGCTTGACGACACCTCCAGATGGAACTGCATCCTTTTTGTCCTTTGCTTCTGCACTCTCTTCTTTCTTGGGATCTTTGGCAGGCATCACCTCTGCGGTTTCTGTCATCTTGCTCTCAGACAACATCCCGCTCAGGAACCAACCGGCACCTGCTGCCGCTCCCGTCACAATCACCA
>CAWUJF010000121.1:0-7929 GCA_963922405.1 uncultured Hyphomicrobiales bacterium
CAATCCTGAATGGGATGATGAAACATTGAAGAAGCATTTCCGGAAGTTGGTTGCGGAGAACCACCCTGATCTGATGATTGCGCGCGGTGTTCCCAATGAGTTCCTTGCAATTGCCAATAACAGGCTGGCTGAGATCAACAATGCCTGGGACAAGATCAAGCTGGAGCGTGAGCTGTGACGTTTGAACCGGATACGCTCTGTCCCTGTGATGTCCGCGAAGCGGTAAACCATGGTGATCGAAATCCGGATCTGAACATCGATATCCTGTTGCTGCATTATACAGGCATGATTTCCGGAGAAGATGCTGAAGACTGGCTTTGTCGCGAGGAAAGCGGTGTTTCCTGCCATTACCTTGTGCATGAAGATGGCCGCATAGTGCAAATGGTGCCGGAAAAGCTTCGTGCCTGGCATGCGGGTAAGTCCAGCTGGCAGGATGAAGCAGACACCAATTCAAGATCCATTGGAATTGAAATCGTCAATCCCGGACATGATAACGGATACCCTGATTTTCCTGAAGGGCAGATAGAAGCGGTGGTGAATTTGAGTCTTGATATCATCAACCGCCGGAATATTCCCGCTCGCCATGTTCTTGCCCATTCAGATGTGGCTCCTGGCCGTAAACAGGATCCCGGTGAAAAGTTCCCCTGGTATTACCTTCATAAGCGGGGAGTGGGGCATTGGGCAGAAGCGGGGGCTAAACAACAAGCCTCTGGTTTCTGGCAGTTGGGAGACAATGGTGAGCCCATTGCAGCGCTTCAAGCGATGCTCGCATTGTATGGCTATGGGATCGAAATTACAGGTAACTATAACCAGAAGACCAAGGACTGTATAAAAGCCTTTCAGATGCATTTTAGACAGTGTAATACTGATGGTATTGCTGATGGAGAAACTATCGCAATACTTGACGCGTTGATCCAATCCTAAGCGCCTTTTCTAAGCCTCTAATTCCATTGTATTATTTTGTAATATTACTTTACGTAATAAAATGTGACTTGAAAATTAACCTAAATCGGATGTTTTACATTTTGCGGCCCAATTTGGTTAATACGAGGCTCTGATCATGCCGACTTAATGTCGGGTTTCTGTTGTTGTGTGTTTGTGGAAGCCATGTTCAGGGATTTAAGCCTGGCTTCTCATTTGTCAGGGCTTGTTTAAAATGTTTCAGTCTATAGCTTCTTCCGGTCGCCTCGTTCCGGTATTTATTGTTTGTGCTTCTTTAACCGCATGTCAGAGTTCCAAAGTCAGTAATGAGTCTGGTGCCAAGACTTCGCTTGCTGTAAAGATGGAAGCAATCCGAAAAGAAAATATCCAAACGTTTCGTGTTGCGAGAGAGAACCGTAAGGCACGGGTAGAGTCATTGCGCGAAAAACGGTTGGCGCGTATCGCAGCTGCTCACGAGAAGAGGGAAGCCCGTGCGGAGAAGCGGGAGGCCCGCCTGGAAGAGCAGCGCGAGAAGCGTAAGGAGCGGATGAGAGCCAGACTTTTAAAACAGAATGGCAAAGTCACCAAAAAGACCAAGGCCAAAGAGCCCACGGAAACGAAGAAAACATTTCTGATCAACCATCGTCTCGATGAGGCAGGGTCCGGCACTTTTTCAGCTCGCCTGAAGGAAGCGCACCAAAAGGTAAAAGAGAGACGTGAAGAGGTTCGCAAGAAGTCGACAAAATCCAAGACCAAGGTTGCGAAGAATTCTGGTAATACGAGCAGCCGGAAAGCTTCTGCCAAGGGCAAATACGGTAATCTGATCGCGAAATATGCAAGCCAACACGGTGTCCCTTACGCCCTTGCCCGTGCAGTGGTTCAAGTGGAGAGTACTTTCCGCCCGAATGTAACTGGTGCTGCCGGCGAGATCGGCCTGATGCAAATTCGTTTGGCAACCGCCCGTGGCATGGGTTATCGCGGTTCGGCGAAAGGGTTGTATGACCCGGCGACTAATCTCTATTGGGGTATGAAATATCTCGGTAAAGCGCATCGCCTGGCAGGCGGTTCCACTTGCGGAACAATCCTGAAATACAATGCCGGTCATGGTGCCAAGCGCATGAACCCGATCAGTCAACGTTACTGCAATCGTGTGGCGAAGATCCTTGCCTGATTTGGCAAGGGTTATTCTACCGTGATCCTGAATGTGATTGATTTGTATTTCAGGCCCCAGTCATTGTGAGCGTCGCGCTGGGTCCCCAGTGAAACCCGTGCCCGGTCTACACCTTTAAAGCCTGGTTTTGGTGTGTAGTAGATATCGGTAGACTTTAACCTTTTGCCCTTACACACACCATTGTTGGCGATAAAGCTGCCTCTTGAGTGGGACAATTCTCCGTTCTTGGTTTTCTTTGCCTTGAAAACTGGATATTCGCTGGATATGCAACCGCTGCCCTCATAAGTGGCGTATTGATAAATGCGTGTCTTTTGACCTGCCTTGACCGTGATGTTCTCCGCTGCAACGGATGGACCGGTAAGCAAGAACTGTACAAATGCGATTGCTGCTGACTTTAGTACAGTTTTGTAGATTTTCATGATTCCCACACCCTGATTGCCTATTGATACCTAAAGGCTAATATCAATCTAAAATCTTCGCAACAGTATTTTGACAATTGTGATCACGGCCGGCGAGCTTTTTGCTTTTTATATTCTGTGTTTCAGGAATATCTACTTAGCGTGGTTTGCAGGAACTGATCCACTGCGGCGGTGAGGCGACCATTTTCCTTGCCCATGCGTCGGTCAATGGAAACGTGATTATACTGCCTGCTGCCGTCATAACGATGCACTTCGGTGCCTTCATATTCCAGCACATCAGCGAAATGTTTTGAAACGCGGTCGCGGCCACTGCCGTTTGACCAAGCGACCAAAGTGGGTGGTTGCTCTTTAAGGCCAGCATAGGAAATGGGTGACCAGGCCGACCACATGGAACGGCGGCGGAAGGGTGAGGCGTATAGTGCAGGCAGGCTGCCACCGCTTAAACGTGCCAGGAGTGGCAGGTCATAGGCGCGGGTGTCATTGCAGACTAGCGCCTTAACGTGTGGTGTTGCGCCGGTTAGCGTCGCCAGTGAAGAAAGATGGCATCCGGCAGAATGCCCCATCAACGCGATGCGGTTTTGGTCGAAACCAAGCCGGGCAGAATTTGCATGCAGGAAGTTTACTGCTTCTCCAACCTGCAAGGCCTGTGTCTGGGCGTTGGCGCGGGGAAATAGCGTATAGCTTACCGAAGCAAAGTGGTAACCCATGTTCGTGAAGTGACGGGCTTTGCCACCCACTTGTCTGCGATGTCCGAGAGACCATGCACCACCATGCACATAAACCAGCAATGGAGCTCCGCTCGCATTAGTGCGGGCAGGATACCAGTCCAGTTTGTTAGGGCCATAATCAATGGTGCGTTTACGGGAAGCTTCTGCGGGTGACAATATTGCAGCAGGCAAAGCAAGACCGGCAGCGCCAGCAAGCGCATGTTTGGTCAGTTCCCGCCGTGTAAATCTGTCGCTCATCGAGGTACCTTTCCCGTTAACCTCATAAATTGCAACATATTCATTAAGTTGTGGTTAAGGATAACTGTTAGTTACTGTCAAGGGTAGGGGGTAGGTGAGTTTATTTTGGGATGGTTTGCGTGCTGATTAAGGGGCAACAATCTTAATAGCGAGCTTTGGCATGATCGCTTCAAAAATTACGTAATTGCCGCGGGTGACACACATGCCGTTCACCGAGGTGCAGATGCCTATTCTTTGGATGTTACCTGATAACAACCCCAGCCATCATATGATCCGCCCAGTCTTTCGGCTAAATCCTGCAATTCAAAGGTGATTGGATCGAGTTCAGCAGGTGCATTTTCCCTTTGAACAAGAAGATCATATTCTTTTTTGAAAAAGCCCGTTTTTTTGATTTCCACGGTAAAGCCCTTTTCCAATACGGTTTTCTCAAACTCTTTCATTTTCTTTTTGTCGTGAAAAATGATTGAGTGATCAATTGTGCGGGGGATGTTTAAATCGTCGCCGCCTTCCTCCAATCGAAAGCAGACAGCGCGATTTGAAATTTCATTCCATGCCATCGCATTCGGATACAGGTCATCGAAATATGTGGTCCACTTGCTGTCTTCAAAACTGAACGTGCTCTTCTCATAGGAAGGATAAGCACTTCCAAGACTTTCGACCAAAGAATTGAAATCAGCCTGCGGGGAGGCGTAAAAGTAGAATTTGCGTTTGTTGTCTCCGGTTTGACGCGCGATGTATTTCAGCTCCGTATTTTGATTTTCAAAGATGAAATCCTCCATCTCATACAGGACCTGATATTCATCATCCGTTGTCATGCCATGCTCTGGATGCGGGAATTTCAAATCGACCGCGATACAATGAAACATGCTGAGTTTGTCTATGGGCGCATCTGAAAACAACGACAGGTTCACCATTGTTGAGTGTGGTTTCCCATCAATGTTGCAAGAATAGAAGTCCCAGCGTTCATCAGACATATTGGTCGACTCATTTTCCGGTGTGCGTTGCCACCTTAGCAGGTTGATTGATGCGATCAACAGACCCAGTCCGTACTCCACTTTCCATGTCACCTTGTTGCATGCCTCGTGAACGACCCTTGATTGTTTCCCTTGTTGATTGTGGTCTGTGATTATCCTAAGAGATCAGTCATGACTATTCGTGTTGGCATTGTTGGGATCAGTGGTTTTGGTGGTGGTGAGGCCATGCGCCTGATCGCCGGTCATCCGTCATTTCAGCTGGTTTATGCGGCAGGCGAGGGCAGTGCCGGGAGCAGGCTTGGGAGCCGCTTTCCAGGATTGCCAACCGGTCTTGCAGATATGGTGATCGAGAAGTGGGATCCCGAGAAATTGCCTCAGTTGGATGTGCTGTTTGCTTCGCTCCCCACCGGAGCATCAGCAGAAGCGCTGGCACGCGTGCCTGATGCGGTGAAGATCGTCGATATTGGCGGCGACCACCGTTACGTGGATGGATGGACCTATGGTCTTGCGGATATCTGGCCGGAGCAGATCAAAGGGCAGTCTCGTATTGCCAATCCCGGTTGTTTTCCCGCTGCCACGCTCACAGCACTTGCGCCGCTATTGGCCGACAAGTTGATCGAACCGGGCAATATCGTTGTTGATGTGAAGACCGGAATTTCCGGTGCGGGCAGGGGTGGTGCCAGCAGCAAGTTCGGCTATGCGGAAACCAACGAGAACCTGCAACCCTATGGCTTGCTAAAACATACCCATATGCCGGAACTGGCCACGACGATTGAGCGATTGAGCGGTGGCAGTTCAAATGGGCTGGTGTTTACGCCGCATCTGGTGCCCATGACCCGGGGCATTCTGGCTACCATTTATTGCCGCGGAAACACTTCAACTGAGGCGTGTTTTGATTCCGCTCGCCGCTACTATGAAGGGCGTGCGTTCGTTCGAGTGACAGATGAGCCGCCACAGACCAAATGGGCGTCCGGGTCTAACCTTGCTTTCATCAGCTATGCAGCAGACCCGGAGCGCGATCTGGTCATTGCACTTGGTGTGGTCGACAATCTGGGCAAAGGTGCAGCCGGGCAGGCGGTGCAGAACGCAAACCTGATCTGCGGCCTGCCGGAAACCGAAGGGCTCGAGGGTTTGTCCATCTGGCCGTGAGTGTGAGGTGTTGCAAGCCGATCCACTGGACATTTTCGACGACTGATATGCGGATTAAGCTGCCGTATCTCTTCCACAAATAGACGTCTACTTTGATCATTCCAACTGCGCAGGACCCATCAATTGCGTGGTAATCACCCATTTAGTTCGGCAGCCCCTTAAATTGAGGTGCTGCGATGCGCAGGAACTCTCGGCGAGGCAGAACGGCCGATGATCTTCACTCAGCCTTCTTAGTTGAGAGACCAAGCAGGTAGTACATACCGCAGCGGCTCACCGCACCTGTCATAAACCAGGCGAGTCCGAAAATTGCCAAACCGATAGCCAGCCCTGTTGGGATCAACATCGACGTAACGAAGGGGAATACCGCCAGAGCGAGTCCAGAAATAATACGAAGAATACGATCAAACGGGCCAACATTAGGATTGAAGCTGTAGGTGAAAAGGCGTGATACTTGCATGGATTTTCTCCGAAGTTGAAAAGTAATTTGAAAGGTGAATGAGACAGACATTTAGCCTGCTTCAGATCGGGTTACTCAGCCGCTACGGAGGCAGCATGAACTGCCCGATCTTCGCGATACGGTAAATCGGAGGTCAGGGGTGCGAATGCCTCATCAACTGGCGTCAGTGCAATCTGGTTGGCGTAGTTCGACATGACCTTGGCAGCGATACATGCGACAACATCCAATGCAGCCTGTCGCGAGAATCCTGCATCAATGAAGTCTTGCAACTGGCTGGTAGCCATCCGACCTTGATTGCGAAGAACCAGCAAGGTGAAACCGCGCAGTGCTTCCATCTTCGGGTCTTCGAACTTTTTGTCCTCACGGACAGCGTTCAGTTGCTCGTCCGTGTTGCCAAACGTTTCCATTTTTCCGAAGGCTGTGTGACCAGCGACGCAATATTGGCACGCGTTGGCATGTGCGACACTGGTTTGTACGATGTTGATTTCTTGCGGCGTCAGCGCTGAACTGGCCAGCAGGTTTTTCTGCGTTTGCCAGTAGGCGTTCAGCAGTGCAGGGCTTTCAGCAAGGATGCCGGCAAGGTTAGGAACAATACCGAAATTCTCGGCATACCAGTTAATCGGTTCTGTCGATCCCTCCGGTGCAGTTTGCGCTGTATGGATCGGAAAGTCGCGTTCTGTGGCATTCATCATAGTCATGATCGTCTCCTATTTTGAGTTGTGCTGAAAGGATACGATGTGTAAATTCGTTACAACAGAACCAATGTTGCATTAGCTTTGGTCTAAATTTGCACCACGGAGAATGAATGCAAAACGATTGGAATGACTTACAGATTTTTCTCGCTTTGGAGCGCGGCAAAACCGCTAGAGAGGCTGGATCCCGACTAAAGGTAAGCCATTCAACGATTTCCCGGCGGCTTGATGCGATGGAAAAGCGGTTTGGAACCAAGCTATTTGATCGCACGCCGGATGGGTTCGTTCCAAATGCCTCGGGGGCTCGCATTCTGGCTCGGGCACAGCAGATCGAAGCTGAGGTGTTGGAATTGGAACGGCTTGTCATTGGCGCGGATGTGCGTCTTCAGGGTGATATCCGGCTAACAGCACCACCGCCTGTAGCGGAATACTTGATCCTCCCGATGATTGCCAAGTTCAAGAAACAATATCCTTTGATCACAATCGATCTTGAATCGAAATACGGTGAAGCCGACTTGTCCCGTCGAGATGCAGATCTAGCAATCCGGTTTTCAGAAAAGCCCGATGATTATCTTGTTGGTCGAAGGCTTCCGGTTTTCCGTGATGCTGTTTTTGCTTCTGCTGAATACATTTCTGCTCATTGGGAAGGAGGTAAGGCAATTGATCCCGAATGGATCGGCTGGCCAACGGACGGACCGCTGTTTAAGCGTGCGCGGAAAGCGAGCTTTCCCAAAGCGAAGATCAACTGGATTATGCCAAACTTGAATTTGCATGCACAAGCCGCAGCGGCGGGACTTGGAATGACGTCAATCCCATGCATCATTGGTGATCAGTTTTCAGGCTTGGTGCGCGTGCCCAACGGACAACTTACCGATTCACATCCAGGATGGTTGCTCACCCATCCCGATTTACGCCGGATGGAGCGTGTGCGCGTCTTCGCCAAGTTTTTGCATAATGCAATCAACGCGCAGTCAGACTTCATTGGAGGAGAGATAACCTAACTTGCCATCCGCACCTGTAGATCGGAATCCGGACATTCAAATACAACATAATCTTGGATAACTTGGGCTCAAAGCTGACTTAAGCCAAATAGTTCTTAGATATAGGTGATCGTTCACTCGAACCATTCGGTACAGTGTCTTAAAGCTTGCAAATTCCCCTCTGCACTTTTTGCTTTCTAC
>CAWUJF010000122.1:0-7924 GCA_963922405.1 uncultured Hyphomicrobiales bacterium
TGTGTCATCCGTGGATGTGTGCCCAAGAAATTGATGGTGTATGCTTCTTCGTTTTCCCATGACTTTGAAGATGCTGCCGGTTTTGGATGGACTGTTGGTGAAACCAGTTTTGACTGGAAAACACTGATTGCGAACAAGGATACGGAAATTGGGCGTCTGGAAGGCCTTTATCGCAAAGGTCTTGCCGGGAACGAAGCTGAGATCTTTGATACAAGAGCGGAACTTCGCGGAAAGCATGAGATTTATCTCAAAAGCCTCGACAAAACGGTTACAGCAGAGAGAATTCTAATTGCTGTTGGTGGAACTCCGACGCGGGAAGCTGGCGCTCCTGGTGAAGAATTATGCATTACCTCTGACGAAGTATTTCACCTCGAAGAGCAGCCAAAATCCATTGTAATTGCTGGTGGTGGCTACATTGCGGTTGAATTTGCATGTATTTTTGCTGGCCTCGGCACCAAGGTGACATTGGTCTATCGCGGTGAGCAGATTCTGCGCGGCTTTGACAACGATCTCCGCCAACTCCTGCATGATGAGATGGTTTCCCGTGGCATTGATGTGCGCTTGGGTCACGTTTTCAGCAAAATCGAAGAAAACGCCGGTGGTTCCAAGACAGTCACACTAACCGATGGTTCTGCAATTGAGGCAGACCAGATAATGCTTGCTATTGGACGTAAACCATCGACCGATGGTCTGGGTCTCGATCTGGCTGGTGTTGAAACCGATAAACGCGGGTTTGTGGTCGTTGATGAGTATTCCAAAACAAATGTGGATAATATCTGGGCTGTGGGAGATGTGACCAACCGTGTCGCCCTCACGCCAGTGGCGATCCATGAATCCATGTGCCTGATTGAAACGGAATACAAGAATAACCCAACCAAACCTGACCATGAGCTGATTGCAACTGCTGTCTTTTCACAACCTGAAATTGGTACAATCGGGATGGGTGAGGAAGAGGCAGCTGAAAAGTTTGCTGAGCTTGACGTTTACCGGGCCCATTTTAGACCAATGCGTAACACGCTTTCCGGCGCTACAGACAAGATGCTGATGAAGATCATTGTTGATCATGCATCGGATCGGGTTGTGGGCTTGCATGTAATGGGGCATGGCGCAGGTGAAATGGCACAATCTCTGGGTGTCGCGATCAAAATGGGTGCAAAAAAATCTGATTTTGATCGAACTATGGCTGTGCATCCCACTGCAGCAGAGGAACTGGTGACCATGTACTCACCCACTTACAAAGTGGTGAATGGAGAGCGTGTTGGTTAAATCGACTGACGGCGGGTTAGTCGGTTATTTCGGATTTGGTTCGCTTGTAAACAAACATACTTTACGCACTGACTATGTTGATATTTTCCCGGCAACATTAAAGGGATATCGACGGCATTGGCAGGCTCGAACCAAGGCAACTGAAGATCATATTTCGCTGTTGTCCATTCATCCTGATGCAGACTGCAGTATTCTCGGCATGGTGGTGATCGACAGAATTGAAAACATCCCCCTGGTGGATGAGCGGGAAGCGGGATATTCACGTGTACCCATTGTCCCAAACCAGCTTACTCTGGAAAGCGGTCTGGAGTTGCCGGACAATCTGTATGTGTACATCGCTGACGAGATCGAGGGGGCAAACACTCAAGGCGATTTGTTACAATCCTATCTCGATGCGGTTATGCAGGGCTTCAGAAATGAATATGGCGATAATGGTGTTTCTCATTTTATTGAGACCACAGCTGGATTTGATCGAAACCTGGTGAAGGACCGTTTTCAACCCATCTATCCGAGATCAGTTTCTCTATCCGAAGCGGAGATCATCCTATTCGATGCCGAGCTAGAACGGGCAGGGGTTTTGGGTCTATAAGGTATCTGGCTCCATAGATAGGCTTTTTTGGACTAATTTTGCCCCTATTCAAAAGACAAGTTTTCTGTTGAAATCAAATTAATGCGGAACTGTGTCGCAGTAACATGGTTTTTTCGGGAGAAAATTTATGAATGAGCTAGTCAATCCAAATGACATCAGCCACGTGGTCGAGGCAGACAAGGCCCATGTGTGGCATCATTTGACCAATCATTCGAAGTTCAATGATGTTGATCCGCTGATCATCGTGGAAGGCAAGGGACTTCGTGTTTGGAACCAGGCCGGCAGAGAGCACCTGGATGCTGTTTCTGGTGGAGTCTGGACTGTTAATGTGGGCTATGGCCGTGAGAGCATTGCGGATGCTGTTCGCGATCAACTTGTGAAAATGAACTATTTCGCCGGTTCAATGGGCTCCATTCCCGGTGCGATTTTCGCTGAGCGCCTGATTGAAAAAATGCCAGGCATGAGCCGGGTTTATTATTCAAACTCAGGTTCTGAAGCGAATGAAAAATGCTTCAAAATGGTTCGCCAGATTGCGCATAACAAATATGGCGGCGAGAAGCACAAGATCCTTTATCGTCATCGTGATTATCATGGGACTACGATTGCGACGCTTTCTGCTGGTGGTCAGGATGAAAGAAAAGGGCAATATGGTCCCTTTACTCCTGGTTTTGTGGAAGTGCCGCATTGTCTTGAGTATCGCTCTCAGTGGGGTGATGTGGACGATTACGGCATCCGTGCAGCAAATGCGATCGAAGAAGTAATTCTTCGCGAAGGTCCTGAAACCGTTGGCGCGCTTTGCCTTGAGCCAATTACGGCAGGTGGCGGTGTTATCACACCTCCTGAAGGGTATTGGGAACGCGTACAGGAAATCTGCAAGAAGTACGATATTCTGCTTCACATCGATGAAGTTGTTTGTGGAATGGGCCGTACAGGTACCTGGTTTGGCTATCAGCACTATGGCATTGAGCCGGACATGGTCACCATGGCTAAGGGTGTTGCTTCCGGTTATGCGGCAATCTCATGCACAGTGACCACTGAAAAAGTTTACGAAATGCTGAAGCCGGAAATGTCAGACACTATGGGATATTTCCGTGATATTTCGACTTTTGGTGGTTGTACTGCCGGTCCTGCTGCTGCGCTTGAGAACATGCGCATTCTTGAGGATGAGAAGCTGCTGGAAAACACAGTCGAGATCGGTGAGTACTTCATTGAAAAACTTGAAGAACTGAAGGGTAAGCATCAGATCATCGGCGATGTGCGCGGTAAGGGCCTCTTCTGCGGTGCTGTACTGGTGATGGATCGTGACACCAAAGAGCCTGCCAGTGAGCAAATTACCCAGGCAATCGTTGGAGACTGCTTCAAAGAGAATGCTGTGGTGATCGGCGCTACGAACCGTTCCCTGAATGGTTTCAACAACACGCTTTGCTTCTCACCAGCTCTGATTGCTACCAGATCAGATATTGATGAGATAATTCATGCGGTTGACGGTGCTATCACCCGTGTGACTGCATAATCCGTCAAAATCGTAAGATTTGAAAATGAAAACGGAGGGCAAACGCCTTCCGTTTTTCTTTATGCGATATGCAATAATGCTGTGGAAAACTCAGCACGTTTTCGTTATAACCGCGTTTGTGCATCCATTTCGGATGCTCGCTAATGAGTAATAGTAAACTAGCAGGTATGAACCAATGGCAGAGAACTGGACACCGAATTCATGGAGATCAAAACCGATTATCCAAGTTCCGGAATATCCCAATAATGATGCGCTCCTAGATGTTGAGCAGCGTTTAGCTTCTTATCCGCCTTTGGTATTTGCAGGTGAAGCTAGAGCCTTGAAAGCCCAACTGGCAGATGTGGCGGAAGGAAATGCCTTCCTCTTGCAAGGTGGTGATTGCGCTGAAGCATTTGCCGAACATGGTGCAGATAACATTCGCGACTTTTTTCGAGTTTTCCTGCAAATGTCGATTGTTCTGACATATGCAGCAGCAAAACCCGTTGTGAAGGTTGGTCGGATTGCAGGGCAATTCGCTAAA
Source organism: uncultured Hyphomicrobiales bacterium (assembly GCA_963922405.1). GTDB lineage: Bacteria > Pseudomonadota > Alphaproteobacteria > Rhizobiales > Rhizobiaceae > JAALLB01. The sequence continues at coordinate 3,889 of CAWUJF010000122.1, forward strand.
CCACGGTCATCAGACACGGAAACAAAGGGTGATGAAACCCTGCCAAGTTACCGCGGTGATATTATCAATGGGATCGATTTTAACTCCGATGCTCGTATTCCTGATCCGGAGCGCCAAATTCAGGCTTACCGTCAATCAGCGGCGACCTTAAACCTGATCAGAGCTTTCGCTCAAGGTGGTTACGCTAATCTGGAGCACGTGCACCGTTGGACTCATGGGTTTGTGAAAGATAACCCTGCTTCTGAGCGCTATCAGGAACTGGCAGATCGTATTGATGAAACGCTGCGCTTCATGAAGGCTATCGGTTTTTCAGCTGAAAGCCATCCGCGCCTGCGTGAAACTGATTTTTACACAAGCCATGAGGCATTGCTGCTCGGATATGAGGAAGCTTTCACAAGAACGGACTCAACATCAGGGGACTGGTATTCAACATCCGGTCACATGCTATGGATTGGTGACAGAACCCGTCAGCCAGATCATGCGCATGTGGAATTCTTCCGTGGTATCAAGAATCCGATCGGTCTGAAGTGTGGTCCATCCATGACCCCAGACGGATTGCTGGTTCTGTGTGATATTCTGAACCCGGAAAATGAGCCAGGCCGGCTTACACTGATCAACCGCTTTGGTCATGAGAAGGTTGGTGATCATCTTCCTGGGCTTATCCAGGCTGTGGAGCGCGAAGGCAAGAAGGTTGTGTGGTCATGTGATCCGATGCACGGCAACACAATCTCTGCTGGTGGCTATAAGACCCGTCCGTTCGATTATGTTCTCAAGGAAGTCCAGGACTTCTTCGCTGTGCACAAATCTGAGGGTACTTATGCTGGTGGCGTTCATTTCGAGATGACTGGTCAGGATGTGACTGAGTGTACCGGCGGTGCGCATGAAGTTACTGAGCAAGACCTCGGTAGCCGCTATCGCACACATTGTGATCCACGTCTAAATGCGAACCAGTCGCTTGAACTGGCGTTCCTGATTGCAGAATTGCTGCAGGAAGATCGTGACGCTCCGGGAGCAGCGATTGCCGCTAGCGCCTAACCTGACCAGGCTTCGGTAAAAGACTATGAGGCATCGGACTACCGATGCCTTTTTTATTGGAGAAATATTATGACGAAGGTGACCAAGGGAAGCTGTAATTGCGGTGAAATAACCTGGGAAGCAACAGGTGAAATGCGGGAAATTGTTGCCTGTCATTGCTCGCAATGTCGCAAGCAAACAGGTCTGTATTATGCTGCCACAAACGTGGCTGATGATTGTTTGACTGTACATGGTGAAAGCCTCACGTGGTATCAGTCTTCTCCTGAAGCAAAGCGCGGGTTTTGCAATATCTGTGGTTCTGCTCTGTTCTGGAAACGGTACACCGATGATTTTACCTCCATTCTTGTCGGATCTATCGACGGAGATAGTGGACTGGAGATCGACAGGCACATCTTTACGGCTGATAAACCGGATTGGTACGACATCACAGACGGAAAACCACAAAACTAAGCGCTAAACAGTCTGTTCAATATTCTGAGGCTTACCGCGTGTAAGCAACTGAGTTACTCTGCAATCGTGTAGAGGATTTGATAAATGACTGAATTTTCATCCCTGTTTCTATCTCACGGAGCGCCAAATATGGGGCTTCATGATTCACCAGTGAAGCAATTTATGAGCAATCTGGGTGGTAAATATGAGAAGCCAGAAGCGATCGTAGTCTGCTCCGCGCATTTCGAGACTGATAACACTTACGTGGTCAGTGATCCTAACCCTGAAATGATATACGATTTTCGAGGGTTTGAAGAAGAGCTCTACCAACAGGATTATCCTGCTCCGGGCCATCCGGAACTGGCTAGAACGGTGATCGGTTTGTTGGAAAAAGCGGGTATCCCTGTCTCTGAGTTACCAAATCGCGGTTTTGACCATGGTTCCTGGGTGCCGCTTGCCCTTGCGTGGCCTGAAGCTGATATTCCAATCGTACAGGTGTCTGTGGATCCTAACGGAACACCGGAATACCATTATAAACTGGGACTAGCGCTTTCCGGGCTTAGAGAAAAAGGAATTATGATTATCGGAACCGGTAACATAACTCACAATCTTCAGCCTCTGTTTGCGAGAGGAAAGGACCCGGAACTGGAGGCCAATATAGAAGCCTGGGTTCAAAAGTTCCTTGACTGGTTTGATCAGCAATTGCTCGACGGGAATACGAATGATCTTCTGAATTACCGGGAAGCTGCTCCGTTTGCGGAAGAAAATCATCCCACTGACGAGCATTTGCTACCCATATTTTTCGCTATGGGTGCTGCCGGACCCAATTATAGAGCCCGGAAACTTCATTCATCTTCGGTATTTGGCTATCTGGCTATGGATGCCTGGGAATTCTCAAGCAACCAATAAAAGCTGAGATCAGGCCTGGGCGGTATTGTTTTGTACAATGCCTTTTTCAGTCAACATAGACTGCAGCTCCTGGGCCTGGAACATTTCACGGACGATATCGCAGCCACCAATAAACTCGCCCTTGACATAGAGTTGAGGAACGGTTGGCCAGTTTGAATAGTCCTTGATGCCTTGACGAATATCGTCATCTGCCAGAACGTTCACGCCCTTATAATCAATTCCGAGATAGTTCAGGATTTGTACAACCTGACCAGAAAATCCGCACTGTGGAAAATCCGGCGTCCCCTTCATGAAAAGGACCACGTTATTGTTTTTGACTTCTTCGTCGATGAATTCTGCAACTGCGGACATCTTTAAGGCTCCTTCGGCCGATCTTTTCTCTGCTTATTAAATATATTGAATTTGCAGTCTTTCAAGAGATTTTATGCGAGCAACCACCAAAGGACACTGCACCAAAAAATCGCTACAAGCACACCCCACCACACAAAACTGTCGGTCCAGAAGGGTTTTTTGAGGATGCGCGGAACATTTTCCAGACCGATTGACTTTTTCATTGCCCCCAAGGCCCCTTACTCAGGCGCACTTGTTTGGAGTGCCAAGGCATGCAAAACGCCACCCATATTGCCTTGCAGGGCCTGATAAACCATCTGATGCTGTTGGACACGGGATTTGCCTCGAAAACTCTCAGAAACAACTTCCGCAGCATAATGATCACCGTCACCGGCGAGATCGCGGATTGTCACTACAGCATCGGGAATGGCTTCCTTGATCATCTTTTCAATTTCACCAGCTTCCATCGGCATATGCTTTTCTCCTATTCTGCTGCTTCAGCAACCGGCTTGCCTTCCATGAATTCTGGAAACCAGGCTTCGTTCAGCATTTTCATTTCTGCAACTGATAGTGACACGAATTTCCCAATGGTCAAAGTATCTCCGCCAACTGTTCCCAATCTTGAGAAGAAGACACCTGATCCTTCGGCATTGGCCGCAAACATATCTGCATAATTTGCCGGCATTGTGAGGATGTATCTTGATTGATCCTCACCAAACAGAGCTGCGTGTGGGTGGGATGCCTCAAGTGACAGAGTCATGCCGGTGTCATTTGCCATACACATTTCTGCAAGGGCCACTGCCAGACCGCCGTCCGAGATATCATGGCAGGAAGAAATTTCACCGGAACGGATGGCTGCACGCACAAAATCTCCGCGCATTCTCTCGGTCAACAAGTCAACAGACGGGGCAGGGCCATTTTCCTCACCAACAACTTCTCTCAGATATAAAGATTGGCCAAGATGTTCCGCTTCAGTACCTATCAAGAACACCACGTCACCTTCATTTGCACCAGACACTTTTGTCATGGTCGATACATCTTCGATCAAGCCAACTGCACCAATTGTGGGGGTAGGCAGGATCGCTTCACCATTGGTCTCGTTATAAAGCGAGACATTGCCCGAAACGATTGGCATTGAGAGTTCGCCAACGGCTTCACCGATACCTTTGATGGCGAACACAAACTGCCCCATGATTTCAGGTTTTTCGGGGTTGCCAAAATTCAGGTTATCAGTGGTCGCTAGCGGTTGAGCGCCAACTGCTGTGAGGTTGCGATAACATTCAGCAACGGCCTGCTTGCCGCCTTCAAATGGATCCGCCTCGCAATATCTTGG
>CAWUJF010000123.1:0-7918 GCA_963922405.1 uncultured Hyphomicrobiales bacterium
ACTGCTGCGCCAGAACGATATCATCCATCTTCAATGAACCAACACACAGAAGAACGGTAATGATCACAAAGCCAATGGAGACTTCATAAGATACCATCTGCGCGGCTGAACGAAGAGACGCAAGGAACGCATATTTTGAGTTTGAAGCCCAGCCGCCCATGATGATGCCGTAAACTTCAAGGGAAGATATGGCGAATACGAAGAGTATGCCCAAATTGAGATCGGCAATAGCCCAGCCTTCATCAATCGGAATAACCGCCCAGGCAGCAAGCGCCAGAACGGCGGAAACGATTGGTGCTAGAATAAACACCGCTTTACTGGCACTGGCAGGTATTACAGGCTCTTTCAGGACGAATTTCAAAAGATCCGCAAAAGACTGCAAGAGCCCCCAGGGACCGATAACGTTTGGCCCGCGACGCAATTGAACTGCAGCGAAGATTTTCCGGTCAGCGTAGAGAATATACGCAGTCAGCAGGAGCAATCCCACAAGCAGGAGCAAGCTCTGCGCAAATATGATGATCGCGGGCCAAAGGTACGAGATTATTGCTTCCATTGTCCCTACCCCCTATTCCGCAGCCTGAGCCACAGCACTAGCTCGCATGGCTGAACACTCAGCCATCACTTTCGATGCGCGTGCGATCGGATTGGTCATGAAATAATCCCTTACCGGACTGGAAATTGTTGCCGCAAGCGTCCGACCTGCATTTGAAGCGCCAAGTGATTTGGCAAAAGCATTTACATCACTTACACCACTTTCCGCAACCTCATCCAGAACAGCAAAATGCGGGAATTGCCCGTAAAGCCGCTCTCTTAGCTGAGACAGGTTGTCGAATGGCAGAGATTGGCCAAGTACCGCTGACAAGGCTCTGAGAATTGCCCAGTCTTCTTTCGCTTCACCGGGAGCAAAAGCAGCGCGGTTTGTCATTTGCACCCGACCTTCGGTATTCACGTAAGTCGCAGATTTTTCTGTGTAAGTTGACGCTGGCAAGATAACATCTGCTCGGTGAGCACCAGCATCGCCATGGGTGCCGATATAGACCATGAACCCATTCACTGCCTGCATGTCGAGCTCATCCGCCCCATGCATAAACAGCAGATCCATTTCCTTCATCATTTCTGAAGTGCTCTTTCCACCATTACCTGGAACAAAACCAAGATCCAGACCGCCGACCATTGAAGCGGTATCGTGCAGTACTGACAAACCGTTCCATGATTTTGAAATAGCGCCTGTGGCCTTTGCCAATTCCGCTGTCATACCCATAATAGCTGCACTGTCAGAACGGTTAAGGGCACCCTGACCTACTATGATCAGCGGCTTCTTAGCTTTCTTCAGTTTTGCAGCGAATTTGTTTTTACCGGAAACCAGGTCCTTCAGAGCGCTTGCGTTATCGCCCAGTGCTTCATAGTCGTAACGCAGATCAACCGCCTCACCGACCAAGCCCACCGGATAATCACCCATTTTGACGCGTTTCAGAATTCTGCTGTTCAGCACTGCAGCTTCGAGCCTAGGATTGGCACCTACGATCAGCAAAGCGTCGGATTCTTCAATTCCGGCGATGGTTGCATTGAACAAGTAGCTTGAACGGCCATTTTTCGGGTCGAGAATGCTTCCCGGCGCACGGCAATCCATATTGGTTGAGCCAAGGCTTGAAAGAAGCTCTTTCAGTGCAAACATTTCTTCGACACCGGAAAGTGCACCAGCAACCGCACCAATCTTGTTGGCGGAAGTGGTTTTGATTTTCTTGGCAATGGCAGAGAAAGCTTCATCCCAACTTGCCGGTTTCAGCTTTCCAGACTTGCGCACATAGGGCCTGTCGAGGCGTTGACTGCGCAAACCATCCCAGATGAACCTTGATTTATCGGAAATCCACTCTTCGTTCACATCCTCATGCAAGCGGGGCATGATCCGCATTACTTCGCGGCCACGCGCATCCACCCGAATGTTGGAACCCAGACCATCCATCACATCGATAGACTCAGTCTTGCGCAACTCCCAGGGCCGCGCTGTATCCTGATAAGGTCTGGATGTGAGCGCGCCAACCGGACAAAGGTCAATCACATTGCCCTGCATTTCAGATGTCATGGCAGTTTCGAGATAGGTTGTGATCTCCGCATCCTCACCGCGACCAAGTAGGCCGAGTTCAGAAATGCCGGCAACTTCAGTTGTGAAACGAACACAACGTGTGCAGTGGATGCAGCGGGTCATCTTAGTGCGAACCAGCGGACCAATATACTTATCTTCCACTGCTCTTTTGTTCTCGGCGAAACGGTTCTTGTCGACCCCGTAGGCCATGGCCTGGTCCTGAAGGTCGCACTCACCGCCCTGGTCACAAATCGGACAGTCGAGCGGATGGTTGATCAGAAGGAATTCCATGACCCCTTCACGTGCTTTCTTGACCATTGGAGACTTGGTGAGAATTTCAGGAGGCTCGCCATTAGGGCCAGGACGACAATCTCTCACTCCCAGGGCACAACTTGCCTGTGGCTTTGGAGGACCGCCTTTTACTTCCACAAGACACATGCGGCAGTTCCCGGCAATTGAAAGCCGTTCGTGGAAACAAAAACGTGGAATTTCCGCCCCTGCTTCTTCACAAGCCTGCAGGATCGTATAGTGATCCGGCACCTCGATTTCATTGCCGTCAATGATTAGCTTCGCCATATTTTCGTTCCGTCCTGTGCCGCACCAAAGCAAGCTTTAACGCGGTTCCTTTCCGAATACCTTCACATACTCTTCAACACCGCCTTTGGCGAGTGCTTTTGCTTGTTCAATCCAGTTTTCCCGAACAATTCTGCCAGGAAAGTTCAGATGTTGATCTACCCAAGCCACATCCTTCTTGGTCCAATCTGCAATCTGGTCATAATAGAAAATTCCCAGCTTATTCAGGGTCTCTGCAAGTTTAGGCCCGACACCAGCGATCAACTCAAGATCATCAGCAGCGCCTTCACGTGCTTCAGTCATAGAGTTCATCAGTGTAACCAGATCTGCATTTTTCTTGGCTGACTTTGATTTTTTTGCCTTGGATTTTGTGGCGGCCTTTTTCTTTTTGGTCTTGTTCTTCTTGATGCCCGACAATTCACATGACTTTGCGGCTTTTATTTCAGCTTTTAGTGCCTCAACCTGCTTGGCCAATCTGCCGATTTTCTTCTGAGATGCTGACAACTCTTTAAGAACGCCTTCAAGTTGTGGCAGTATCTTCACGGAACAGACAGTTTGTTTGGTTTTCTTTGCCATTAGCTCTTCTCCTGTTACCCGCATCTTTGTTGTTGCCACAGTTTTACATGAGGCAAATGGGCCCAGTCAAAAGCGTGATCACTGTTTCCGTGTTCGGTCAGGTAATCCAGTCTTTCTTTGGCTTCATCCAAAGTAGGTCGATGCCCCTCCTCTACCCACCACATTACGAAGTGAGGGTTATCGGCTGCTTCGAACCACTCGGTTTTACGATTGTAAAAATGCTTGTGCACGGTATTCCACACGAAATGCTCGAAAGCTTCCGGTGTTTCCCATACGGTCAGATTTGCAGCGTAATCAGGCCATGGCGTTGGCATGTTCATGGCATGGCCGGAGTCATCCTTGTGAATCCAGACAAAACCCGGCATGGATGCACCAAGATTGTTGATGCGCTCCAAATTGTTCATGAAGTCCGCAAAACGCGGATCATCATTGGCATATTTGGGCCGGGCTATGTTGAGTTCAGCTAAATGCATGTTGTTTACTCGGCAGCCTCCAGCACTTTGTCGCTCACTGCACCGTCCGCATCTGATCTGGCTGAATAGCTGTCAATGCGTGCTTCGATCTCATCGCGGAAGTGAGTGATTAGACCCTGAATCGGCCATGCGGCTGCATCGCCAAGGGCGCAGATTGTATGGCCCTCAACCTGCTTTGTAACCTCAAGCAACATGTCGATTTCTTTTTTCTGAGCGCGGCCCTCTGCCATACGAGTGAGAACCCGCCACATCCAGCCGGTTCCTTCACGACAAGGCGTACACTGGCCACAGCTCTCATGCTTGTAGAAGTAAGCAAGGCGAGCGATCGCACGGATGATATCTGTTTCCTTGTTCATGACAATGACAGCAGCAGTACCAAGGCCCGACTTAAGAGCCATCAGGCTGTCAAAATCCATCTTACAATCGATAATCTGGTCAGCTGGCACGCAGCGAACCGATGATCCACCCGGGATAACAGCCAGAAGATTGTCCCATCCGCCAATGATGCCACCACAATGGCGTTCAATCATTTCGCGGAACGGAATGGACATAACTTCTTCGAAGGTACACGGCTTTTCCACGTGACCGGATACACAGAAAAGTTTAGTGCCGGCGTTACGCTCTTCACCAAATGAGGCAAACCAGTCAGCGCCTCTACGAAGAATAGTTGGCACAACTGCCACTGATTCCACGTTGTTCACGGTTGTCGGGCAACCATACAGGCCCACATTGGCCGGGAATGGCGGCTTCAAGCGTGGCTGGCCTTTTTTGCCTTCAAGCGACTCCAGCAAGGCGGTTTCTTCACCACAAATGTATGCGCCTGCTCCATGATGCAGGTAAAGATCGAAATCCCAGCCGTGTTTATTGCCTTTACCGAGCAATCCAGCATCGTAGCATTCATCAATTGCTGCCTGCAGTGCTTCACGTTCACGGATGTATTCTCCGCGAATATAAATGTAACAGGCATGCGCGTTCATCGCGAAAGATGCGATCAGGCATCCCTCAATCAAGGTATGCGGATCGTGACGCATGATATCACGGTCTTTACATGTACCCGGCTCAGACTCATCTGCATTGATCACGAGGTAAGACGGGCGACCGTCAGAACGTTCCGGCTTGGGCATGAAAGACCATTTCAGACCGGTCGGGAACCCAGCACCACCGCGGCCACGTAAACCGGAAGCCTTGACCTGATCAATGATCCAATCGGCTCCCTTGTCGATGAACTTCTTGGTGCCATCCCAATGTCCACGTTTCATGGCGCCTTTCAGGGATTTGTCATGAAGGCCGTAGATGTTTGTAAAAATTCTGTCTTTGTCTTGAAGCATCTCAGTTCACCTAAACACCTTATCGCGGTTTCTTGCCGAATACCTTGACGTATTCCTCCACGCCACCCTTGGCGAGCGCTTTAGCCTGTTTTAACCAATCGTCTCGTTCAATTCGTCCCTTGAACTTCAAATAACCGTCTACCCAATCAATTTCTTTCTTTTTCCACTTGGAAACCTGCGCGAAAGTGTAGATACCCAAACCGTTCAATACACCCTCCAGTTTCGGACCAACACCGGAAATCAGCTTCAGGTCATCTGGTGTTGCTGGTTTCTCCATTTGTGGAGGACGGTTTTTGTCGTCCAAGCTGACAGTTTCAGCGGAAGCGACTGCTTTGGCTGCAACCGGTTTAGCAGCAGGCTTTGCCGCGCCATTTGCTTTCGCAGGCTTTGATTTTGAGCTTCTTGCGCCAGATTTAACGTCCGGATTATCTGTGAGCGTCGTTGGACCGCCGATTGGAGCAGAATAGATTCTATCTATCTGTGGCCCCGGATTGATGTCCGCACCCTTACCTGCTTCAAAAGCATCGATGATTTCCTCAAGGCGCTCTGGAGTTAGGTCTTCGTAGGTATCTTTAAAAATCATAACCATTGGTGCATTTACGCAAGCACCCTGGCATTCAACCTCTTCCCAGGAAAGAGTACCTTCAGCATTCGTTTCGAATTGCTGCTCATTGATCTTGCGTTTACATACTTTCATCAGATCTTCAGATCCGCGCAGCATGCATGGTGTGGTTCCGCAAACCTGAATGTGTGCCTTAGTGCCAACAGGCTGAAGCATAAACTGAGTATAGAACGTGGCCACTTCAAGCACGCGGATATAGGGCATCTCCAGCATCTCAGCGATATGTTCAATCGAAGCACGTGTAACCCAGCCCTCCTGCTCCTGTGCAATCATCAACAGTGGAATAACCGCAGAGGCTTTACGGTCTTTTGGATACTTCTTAATCCATCCCTTAGCCACGGATGTGTTGGCGCGGTTGAAATTAAATTTTTCTGGCTGGAGCGTATCTTCAGCCAAACGACGAACAGACATTTAAGAGCCTTCCGTAGGTTCAGGAGTTAAAAAACACACTGACTGCCCCTGCTCCAAAGGTTTGGTACCTTCGACGCGATAGGCTCCGCCAGAAATTTTTACGTCCTTTATAAGTGATATTGTTTCTACTGATGTGCGTTGACATTGTTGGATAGAAGCAGCCGCTTCAACGACAAACTTGGTTGTGACAGCTCGTCCTCGAATCTTTTGAGCGGCCGAAAGCCCTCCAAGATCTGCCGGTGCAAAAAACCGTGCAAAAATCGTTCTGTTTTCAATGATATGATCACAACGGGTCTGATTTTCGAAGATACACATAATATTTTCCAGAGCCCGTTTTTCCAATATTGGATACTCCTGCTGTTCCGATGTGACCGGCGAAGTGGTCGAGGAACAGGCCGTTATGGCAAAAGCAGCCAAAATTGGAACGCTCCGTTTCATTATCGATCTACCTCTCCGAACACGATGTCCAGAGATCCTAATATTGCTGATACATCTGCCAATAAGTGACCACGACACATATAATCCATCGCCTGAAGGTGAGCGTAACCAGGAGCCCGCAATTTGCATCGATACGGTTTATTTGTGCCGTCAGCTACAAGGTAGACACCAAATTCTCCCTTCGGCGCTTCAACCGCACAGTAAACCTCGCCAGCCGGTACGTGATACCCTTCCGTGTAGAGCTTGAAATGATGGATCAAAGCTTCCATTGAACGTTTCATTTCATCACGCTTGGGCGGCACGAACTTACCATCTGTTGCTGATACTGGTCCCTGTCCGTCTGGCACACGAAGTTTTTTCACACATTGCTTCATGATTTTTACGGATTGGCGCATCTCTTCCATGCGGATCAGGTAGCGATCATAGTTGTCGTTGTTGTTGCCAACAGGGATGTCAAATTCCATCTCCTCGTAGCATTCATAAGGCTGACTTTTTCTAAGATCCCATGCAGCGCCTGAACCGCGAACCATTACGCCTGAAAAGCCCCACGCCCAGGCATCTTCAAGGCTGATGATACCAATATCCACGTTACGCTGTTTGAAAATCCGGTTTTCAGTGAGCAGACGATCAATATCGTCAACCACTTTCAGGAACGGATCGCACCATTCTTCGATGTCATCAATCAGGTCATCGGGAAGATCCTGATGTACGCCACCGGGACGGAAATAAGCTGCGTGCATTCTTGCGCCGCATGCTCTTTCATAGAAGACCATAAGCTTTTCACGCTCTTCGAATCCCCATAGTGGAGGAGTTAGCGCACCCACGTCCATTGCCTGTGTCGTAACGTTTAGAAGGTGTGAGAGTATACGGCCGATTTCGGAATACAAGACCCTGATTAATTGCGCACGACGCGGCACTTCAATTCCTGCCAGTTTTTCAACTGCCAGCGCAAAGGCATGCTCCTGGTTCATTGGAGCCACATAATCCAGCCGATCAAAATAAGGAACGGCCTGTAGATAGGTCTTGTGCTCAATCAACTTTTCTGTTCCGCGGTGCAGAAGCCCTATATGCGGATCAACACGCTCTACAACCTCGCCATCCAATTCGAGTACCAGACGCAACACGCCGTGCGCCGCCGGATGTTGGGGTCCAAAATTGATGTTAAAATTTCGAACATTATGCTCGGTCATGATTGATCACCTTCCGCATCACCAGAAAACAGATGCTTCTCTCAGCCATCTTTACCTCACGTATCCGCTTTTTCGTCACCCGGAAGGATATAGTCTGTACCTTCCCAAGGGCTCTCATAATCAAAATCGCGGAATTCCTGTCGTAACTGAACGGGTTCATAGACGACGCGTTTTGCTTCGTCATCGTAACGAACTTCAACATATCCGGTCAGCGGGAAATCTTT
>CAWUJF010000124.1:0-7909 GCA_963922405.1 uncultured Hyphomicrobiales bacterium
TAAGCTCGCGGTTTACGCGAAAATCGAGGCTGCGGTAGTTTAGCCGACCTGACCCTGGCCGCGAAACGATCACCTGTCGGACAAAATGAAAAACAGCAACGCTTAAAAGGACAACGACTAGCCCCGTCAGGATCACAAATTCCCAACCAAAGATAAACTCTAGCAATTCAAGGGGGGTAACTTTTGGATGGGCGAGCAGCTTGTTCACCCAATTCTCGTCTTCCGCCAAGATCATTACCTTAAACCCGGCGGAGATAAAACCCGTCAGCGCGAGCACTGGAATGATAATCGCAAGCGCAAACAAAGATGTCTGAAAGCGCCCATACCAAGGTTTTAACCGCAGCCAGTAATGCCAACCCATGCAGGCGTGAAGCCAGACCACGATGAGTGCTACCGCATTGAGCACACCACGAAATGGAAAGGATATCCACATTCCTAGAAGCTGAAATCCATATCCTGCTTCAAATTTATAGGCTTCCACAATGCCGCGCGTGCCGAGTACGTGTGCTGCCAGAAGGAATGGAATGGCAAGACCAAGGACAATCTGCCAGGCTTCCCAACTCTTCATTTTGAAAGTTTTTCGCGTGAGCAGCGACCAGAGCGCCAAAACCACGTGAATTCCCAGAGCTGAGAGAAGCAAAATGGTTCCGGGCGTTGTCCGCCAAGGTCCGACCGTGTATTTCAGCCCCTCATTCATAGCTTTAATCGACACAATGCCGAGCGAATGATTGAGAAAATGACCCAACACAAAGACGAACAGGATCAATCCACTGATCAGACGCAGCTTACCTACCAATGTCGAGGCCCTTTCCTTTTTCGGGTGTAACCCGGGAATCAGATCGTAAGCTCGTTTTAGCACCAAAACCTGGCGATACCTATTGCTTCGATTAAATGCACATGCTGTCCGACCTTGTGATTGTAACCAGCCCCGCAATTAGCTATCGTAGGGGAAAGTAAGCGTAATTTATTGAATAGATACAAGCGTTGAACACCTATCTCACCCCCGAATACTGGCAGGAACTGGGCCAAACACTGACCACGCAGCTGACTGCATGGCTCACGAGCCCGCAATTTTACGCCCAGGTTGGCATCATCGCGGCTGCAATCATCGTTGCGTTCTTTGCGGCAAGGACTTTGGGTAGAAAAGTCTCATGGTTTGCCGAACCTCCTGGCAAAGAAGGCCGTCTTGTTAAGGTTCATGGCTACACCTATGCTGTTCGGAACCTTCTCTTTCCAGCCCTTTGCTATGTGTTACTTGGGTTAGGGGCCAGCATTGCCACCAATACGGTGGGCCCAGATTGGCTGGTGCGTATCGCGCGCAGTATTTCAGTTGTATTTCTGGTCTATCACCTGATCAACCAGTTCATCACACATCCCCTTGCCCGTCAGTTTATGCTTTATTTAGCGATTCCAGTCGCCACACTACAGGCATTTGGCTATCTGGATGAATTCATCGAGTTTCTGGACGGAGTATCGTTTCAGGCTGGCAATATCCGCCTTTCGCTTTACTTCCTGATCAAAACCGCCCTGGTGGGTGGCTTCTTTTTCTGGCTTGGCTCGCTTTCTAACAAGTCCGGCCAGAACATGATCCGCAAGCAGGAGTCGCTTGATGTAGGCACGAAAGAACTATTCTCTAAACTCTTCCAAATTGTTCTTTTTGCAGGCATTTTTGTCCTCGCCCTTCAAGTTTTGGGCCTTGATCTCACCGTCATCACCGTAGTTGGGGGCGCACTTGCCGTGGGTATCGGCTTTGGTCTACAGCAAATCGCTTCCAATTTCATTTCAGGCATTATCCTTCTCATTGAACGTAGTCTCACTGTGGGAGATTTCATCGAACTCGAAGACGGACGTATGGGCACACTCAAGGAACTGAACATGCGCTCCGCCACGCTTGAAACCTTCGATGGCAAGGAGTTGATGGTACCGAACGAGAAATTTATCACCGGTGTTTTCATCAACTGGACGCGGGATGACCCCAGACAACGCTATGAGATCGAGTTTTCAGTAAGCTATGATACGGACATCCGGAAATTACCTGATTTGATACTCCCTGCAGTGTCAAAACACCCCGGAGTACTGCAGAATCCGGAGGAACCGGACCTGGAACTGCGTAGTTTCGGCGATAGCGGGATCAATTTCGGCCTTGAATTCTGGATTGAAGGGATTGATGACGGAAAAAACCGGATTTCAGCCGATCTGATGATGATCATCTGGGAAGTCTTGCGCGATAACGATATATCAATTCCGTTCCCGCAGCGCGAAGTGCGTATTCTGGGCGACAACCCGCCTGCGAGAATATCAGCCAAGCGCACCACTCCGGGAAAAGCCAAAAGCTAGCGCTTAAATCGTGCTGCCCTCCCTTATTCCACATTGCGGATGACAAAATTATCGATCAGTCCACGATATGCCTGGTTCTTCTTGTGCCATGTGCCGAGCTTTATGCGGTCAAATCCAGTTTCAGCCACAGATGGGATAATATCGGTGGATCCAACCATTTCGCCATCGAAATAAAGCTTTGAAGTCTGCTGCTCCCGGTCAATTTCCAGTTTTACCTGATGCCAGTCAAAACTCAGAGCACCTGCAGGTGTATATAACCTGTCCTTGGCGCCGTTCTGGTCTTCGATCGAAACCGAAAGAACAGGCTTGTCACCAGGAGAAAGGCTGAATGACAAATGGCGGATTTTTTGCGGATCCCTGCCACTCACCACAGCCATGGTTTTGGATACAGAACCCTGTTTGTAGGGGTTTTTCCAGTCCTCAGCCCTGAAATCAAACGATATTTCAATGACTTGACCCGGAATGTCGCGATCTTGCGTTGAATATTCAAGCCAGCTTCCATCCCCTTGGGCAAAATGCGCAGAACCAGTTTTCCCACCTGAAAACACCATTTCTCCGTCATGGACTTCACCATTGATACGGGCGGTCCCTAGATTTTCCAGATTTTCTTCAAAGGCCAGCTGAACTTGAGCGCCAGGAATGGCTTCGGTCACTTGCGTGTCCTGATCGACCAGATAAACCCCGATCATAACAACACAAAGCAGGATCAGCGCCAGGCGAAAACGGTTACTCATCTCCAATTCCTCCTCGTTTAAGAAACCCCGCGATGCAGATTAAGCCGCCCATAGATACTACGATCCAGATGCAAATCGCCGGATTTCGCTTTTTCCACCATGCCACGCAAATAGCCACCAGGTGAAGACACTTCTCCCGTTGAATGTTTATCAAAGATTAACGCGATACTTGCTGCGGCCACGTAAGGTCCCAGGACCTGTTGGGCGATTTTCCACGCATCTTCGGAAATTCCTGCAATAGGCCTTACTTTTCCAGCCGCCCGGTGAAGATCGTTCCAGTTTTTAACCCATCCGGAGAGATCACGCGCCATTTCAGCAAAATGCGGGCAGGAAGACATCAGGGTTTCAATTTCCACATCCGTTCGATAACCGGATTCATGGGTGTTCCAGTTTTCCGGTTCTTGTTCAATTGCAGAACTTTCGTCTAGCTCCCCTGTAGGTGGATTATCGGATGTGGCGTCTGCGTCTATGTTTTCATAGATTTTACGTGGTACTGGATTAAGATGATTTGTATCTAGTATATGAGGTTCAATGATGACCTCCTTGGGGTACGTATTGTACGAAAAAGATTTTGTTTCGAGTGCTTGATCCTCTTCCTGGGCGGTGGATTGATCATCAGCACGCTCCGGCCAGTCAAAAGCATCTGCGAACGCTGCTTCCACCCGTTCTCTTAAAGCCCTGAACTGGTCGGTTACGTCCAGAAGCCTCTCAGAGGCCACAGAGCGCGTTGGGAGTTTTCCGAGCAATGATACGAATTCCTCCTGAAAATCGCTCCAGGGGCCTCTCAGGGCGTTCTCAATGGCCTTTTCAATCTTGGCGCGGATCACACGACGCGAGATTGTGATGAGATTACGCAAGGATTTGCAGAATTCCCGCTCTTCACGCAGTTCTGCATGCAGTGTTTCAAACTCCCCTGCCCTAGCCGCTAACGGTGCCAGGTCAAAACCATAGGCTTCAACGATATATCCATCGTCATCGCGATGCCCCCAGCGTTTGCCATTGGTGCTGTCTTTAAAGGAAATCAGCCCGAACTCGCCGAGTTTGCGGATATGCCGTTTTAGAGCAGCGAGAGAAAAGCCTGTTTGCTCCATAAGATAAGCGTTTGACGCCCAAACAATGGGCCGCCTCCCCTCTTCCCAGTCCTGTGCCTGGGTAAAGGCGCTTAATGTGTCGAGCAGCATCATGTCGCTTGGTTTGAGACCCAGCGCAGTGGCTACTTTCTTCAGGGCAACGATTGCCTGAGATTTGGGTATAGATGATTGTTCGCCGGCTTGCGCATGGTGTTCAGCCATAACAAGTCCCGGCGTCGGCTTGCGCCAACCGTCATGTGTCATGTTTTATTGAAATTCAGAACAAAAAATAACGCTTGCCAAACAAGATTAGCTTGACATTAGAAAGCGAAAGTGATTCTCTCACGGTGCAAATAGATTGAGAAGGGCTTTCGAATGGTTTCGTTTGGAGGCCTTTTTCTTTGTCTGCTTTTCCCTTTCCTTTTCGTTTCGTTTCCTACGCTTTACTCAAAACTATTATTTTTCTGACCGCGTGCGATTACGGCTAAATTCTTTGTAGAGCTGATCCAGATTTTTCGACAAATACTCGCCAAAACCGCCTGCATCTTCAGCGGTGAGCGAAATGTTGAACGCTTTGCCGGATCGCCCGATCACGCCCTTGATCCTCCCCTCCCCTGCCGTCCAGGTTTCCTTCTGTGGCTTAGGTTTGGTACGGTGGCTGGCATTGCCGGATGTTTTTAATTCTCTCAGCAGACGCTCAAACCGTTTGTCTGTGTCAAGGGCCGTAAACTCTGGCGTTTGAATGATTTCCATCAGCCGGCGTGTATTGTCTGGCACAATGGCTAGTTTCTTGAACTCTTCCCAGCGATCCCGGCCCACTGATTTGGCAGCGCCTACGGCCTCTATGATCTGAGGAGCAATCTTTTGAGAAACCGACAACATGCGCGATAACAGCGTCGCATCCACGGTGAGCGCGGACTGGATCACCTCCCTGTCAAACTGTAAGTCTGCAAGGCGTTTGGCGAACATGGCTTTTTCGATGAACGACAGATCTGCCCGCGCCGTATTTTCCTGACCCTGAGCCAGAACGTGAGCCTCGTGGTCTATGTCTTTGACCACAGCGCGCACAGTACGACCCAGTTCCATTGCCACGCGAACCCTACGATGTCCAAATACAATCATGTAGCGGTTGGCATCTTCGGGATGTGGGCGCAGAAGAACCGGTGTCTCTTGCCGGCCTGAGGCAATCGATTGTTTCAATTCATCATACTCTTGTGCATCGCTCTCCAGCCGGTCTGCAACGAAGGAACCATCAATCAATTGCGGATCAATCTCCACAATGGTTTCACCTTCCATCAGTTTCTTGGCATCCTCTGCCAGACTGTCGATGGAAGCTTTCATGTTTCGAGATGCGCCTTTAAGTGCATAGCTCGACCGGTTTTCGGTTGCTGGAGCTTCTTGCCCGGTCTGATCGCCCATAACAGCGCTTAAAAGACCCTTACGTGCCATTTTCTGCACCTCTCCTAATACTAGACGCTTGAATTATCTGCACATTTTTTTGTTTTGCACGGCTGTCAACTGAAACCATCACTGTCGCCCCCATGCCTGGTGCACCAGATCAGCTATTTCATCGTTTACTGCATGCAGAGAATCCATTGCCCGGTCGTAAGTCGCTCGTACGAACTGTGAGCGCTCCACTTCGTAAAGCGTTTGCTTGGTAATGCCTGCATCTGAGATGGCAGTTGATTTTACCATGGCTGCCTGAAGCATTTGATTGGGGAACATGGTTTGCAGAAAGCCAACCATCTGCTTTTGCGGTCCGTCTGTGGGCTCGTATCGGGTAACCAGATAGCGGAACCATTTAAGCTTCATTTCGGCACCAGCCTCACGGATGGTACGCATGATGCCGCCCAGCATTAGCAGGAACTGGCTCATGGACATGACGTCGAGCATCTGCGGGTGAACGGTCACCAGTATTGAAGAGGAAGCCGTAAGCGCTGTGAGCGTTAGATAACCAAGCTGTGGTGGACAATCGATGACTACAATATCGTAGCGGTCATCCACTTCCTTGAGTGCGTTGGAAATACGGGTAAAGAAAGCTCTGCCGGCGGTGGAGTCCTGTGCGGTCAGCGCAACCGGCGTGTCGTACTCATATTCCTGCAATTCCAGTGTGGCGGGCACAATATCAAGATTTGGAAAGTTTGTGGGCTTAATAACATGGCTGATTGGCACTCGGTGCTCGTCGTAGCGCAGGGTTTCGTATAGGGAAGGTACGTTGTCGAGTTCCGGCTGAATGCCATGAAGCGCGGTAAGCGAAGCCTGGGGGTCAAGATCAATTGCCAGGACACGGTGGCCTTTCAGTGCCAGATGCTGAGCCAGGTGTGAGGACGAAGTTGTTTTACCGCTACCGCCTTTGAAATTGACGACGGAGATCACATGCAGTTCTTCGCCTTCCTTGCGCTTCGGCACATAGGGGGTTTTACCCGGGCGGCCGTGTTCATCAAGATACTCTCTTAATTCCAGCATCTGCTGCGCTGAGTAAGTTCGACGACCGGAAGAGGTGGTTTCAGGAACCGGACCTTTACCCTCCAAATGCAGGCTTTTAATATGAGATGGCGTTACACCCAGAAAATATGCTACTTCTGACAAGGAAAACTGGCGCAGACCCTTTAGCGCATTGGGAGGGTACTGCTCGAGGCGAAGCATGTTAAGTTTGTCCGATATGAGCTCACCCTGACCCAGGATGATTTCATCGAAGAACTTTTCTTCCATATGCAAGCCAATCGGCATGTTTTGCATTGCTTTGGCCTCTGTTAATGTCGCTTATTATGCAAATTTCCGAGTAAAAGCGTTATTAACTCGATTCAAAAATATTCACAAACGATTTTGAGATGACAAGAGGCGTGCGCAGTTTTAGATTGAGGGGCTACATAAGTCAGCCATCCCAACTTATTTCGCCTAGAAAATCGCAACAAATGACGAAAATCCGTTATAATTTTTCTTATATCATTGTTTTTATTATATTTTTTTGATTTTTGCACGGCTGTCAATTTAATCAGAGGCAAGAAACTGAATAAAAATGGTGCTGCAAGCAATATCCATTTGTTACAGAATCTGGAATACATCAAAATTCGCTTTATCTGTGTATCATTTAACCGTTTGAAGTGACTCAATCATGATCCCAGCGGAATCAGCTTGAATCTTCTCCCTACCGATTCGCAACTGAAGTAGGCGATCAAACTCAAAACTTGTACGCCTCCGCATCACAGATCACCTTTGTCAGGTTTTCGTGTGCATTTACTTTCATTCCGTG
Organism: uncultured Hyphomicrobiales bacterium; assembly: GCA_963922405.1. GTDB lineage: Bacteria > Pseudomonadota > Alphaproteobacteria > Rhizobiales > Rhizobiaceae > JAALLB01. The sequence continues at coordinate 7,395 of CAWUJF010000124.1, forward strand.
ATATCTTGATGAGACCAGCAGGCTAAAATTAGTTTTGCTGGACCCGCGGAGGACGGGAAACCGTATGGCTGAAGAATATCAACAAGCCAGAATGCATGGGCTAATCAATCAATTGCTGCACGAAAAACTTGTGCCGGAATTATTGGAACAGTCAACTCGTATTGCGCATGGAAAAGTAGGCCATCTGGACCGTATGACCCGTTTTGAATTTCATGAACCTGATATTATCAGTTTCTCAAGCCTTCTACTTGAGAACGATCTGGCAGGTGCCAATGAAGTAATTGAGCGCCATTTAAGCCACGGCTGCACCGTTACTCATCTGATACTTGGACTGTTAGACAATTCTGCCAGACATTTGGGAGAGATGTGGTGCACCGACGAATGTTCATTTGCTGATGTGACCGTAGGGCTTGCTACTTTGCATCAGTTGCTTCGCGAGTTAGATGGACGGTTGGCACAGGAGATAAGCCATCGGCCACACAACGGCTCAATCCTACTTACAACAATACCAAAAG
>CAWUJF010000125.1:0-7873 GCA_963922405.1 uncultured Hyphomicrobiales bacterium
CACAAGGTGGAAGTGCTGGTTCCACAACGCGGAGAAAAGCGGGAACTGGTACAACATGTGGGCTCAAATGCTCTGGAGGCGTTGGAACGGAAAATTGCAGAAACTTCCACGCAGGCCAAATTGATGAAAGGTGTTGCGGAGGCATTCGGGCTTGAGAATACACCAAATCGCATTGAAGTTTACGATAACTCGCACATTCAAGGTACAAATGCTGTCGGCGGGATGATTGTGGCTGGGCCGGATGGCTTTGCCAAAAACCACTATAGAAAGTTCAACATCAAGTCCAAGGACCTTGTACCCGGGGACGACTACGGAATGATGCGTGAGGTAATGAGCCGCCGGTTTTCCCGCCTTGTAAAAGAACATGGCATGCCGGAGGATCAGGTTGTAGAACCTGGAGAAATCGGCGTTTGGCCTGATCTGTTGCTGATTGACGGCGGATTGGGGCAGCTAAACGCGGTTTATGAAACCATGCAGGAACTTGGGCTGGAAAACTCGGTCACCATGGTGGGCATTGCAAAGGGTCCGGACCGGGATGCCGGACGCGAGAAGTTTTTCATCAAGGGCAAACAATCCTTTTTGCTTCCGGAAAGAGACCCGGTACTTTACTTTGTGCAACGATTACGGGACGAAGCACACCGCTTTGCGATCGGTTCTCACAGGGTGAGACGTAAAAAGGAAATGGTGAAAAATCCACTGGATGAAGTCGCTGGAATTGGCCCTGGCAGAAAACGTGCACTGCTCAACCGTTTTGGTACAGCTAAGGCGGTCTCTCGAGCTGCGTTAAATGACCTAAAATCAGTTGACGGCATTTCCGAACAAATGGCACAAGCAATTTATGATCATTTTCACTGAGTCTTTGATTCAACAAACGAGTATAAGCCCCTATGAGCTCACCGAAAAAAGACACATCAGCTATTCTTTATAGCATTCCGAATATCCTGACCTATGCCAGGATTATCGCGGTACCGCTTGTGGTGCTTTGTTTCTTTCTTGAGGGGAAGTTACAGTCCTCTGATTTTGCTCGTTGGTCAGCGCTTGGGCTTTTTGTCGCTGCAAGCATCACAGACTTTTTCGATGGTTATCTGGCCCGCATTTGGCAGCAAACTTCAAACATCGGGCGTATGCTTGATCCGATCGCGGATAAACTGCTCGTCTCCACATGTCTATTGCTGCTGGCTGCTGATACAGACAAGACCATTGCAGGCTGGTCCCTTTGGGCGGCCATTATCATTTTATGTCGTGAAATCCTTGTTTCCGGCCTGCGGGAATATCTTGCAGAACTGAAAGTTAGTGTTCCCGTGACCAAGCTGGCTAAGTGGAAAACAACGGTACAGATGCTGGCGATTGGTTTTCTGCTTGCGGGTTCAGCAGGCGACAAAGTCTGGGAATACACAACACAGACTGGTCTGATCTTGCTTTGGGGTGCTGCAATCCTTACTCTTTATACAGGCTATGATTATTTCCGTGCAGGCTTGCGCCATATTATCGAGTAGGAATTTGTCATGAAACTCCTGTATTTTTCCTGGATAAGGGAACGCGTTGGGATGAATGAAGAGGTTGTTGACCTCGATGATAATATCAAAACGGTTTCTGATTTGATGTCCTGGTTGAAATCCCGCGGTGATGGATTTGAGGCAGTGTTCGAACACCCGCAAATTATCCGTGTGGCACTGGATCAGGAACATGTGGACGATCTTGAGACTTCATTGGAACACACAAAGGAAGTGGCGCTGTTTCCGCCAATGACCGGTGGGTGACCATGGACCAGATTGTCCCAGACGTGCGCATTCAAGCCGAAGACTTTGACGTCAACGAAGAGATCCGTAAACTTACCGAAGGAAGAGGTGACGTGGGCGCTGTCGTTACATTTTCCGGGCTTTGCCGGGACGAAGGAAGCACGTTGTCAGCGCTTGAGCTGGAACACTATCCCGGAATGGCGGAAGCTGAAATAAAGCGGATTGCTTCTGATGCCATTCAGCGGTTTGGCCTTTTGGGAATGACCGCTATCCATCGCTATGGCAAGATTGCTCCGGGTGACAATATTGTGCTTGTTATTGCTACCTCCCCTCACCGCCAGGCGAGTTTTGATGGGGCCAACTACCTTATGGATTTTCTCAAGACCCGCGCACCTTTCTGGAAAAAGGAACACATGGCAACTGGTGAAGCCGGAGATTGGGTTGATGCGAAAGACGTAGATGATCAGGCGATGGAGCGCTGGAAATCCAGTTAATACCGGATATGAAAAAGCCGGTGTGGATTATCACACCGGCTAAATCGTTACTTCTTTTTAAAAAGTTTGGATACTCTTCACTTAAACCCTGAATTCTTGCAATTACCCTGGCTTCTCAAAAAAGCTGCCATGGCTTTCATGGCAACGAGTGAACCGTCTGTTTTATCGCCCCTAACCGGTTTTTTATAAAAACGCTTGTTAGATTGCATGAGTGCTCTCTGCTTAACGCAGCCTCCTTATTGTTTATTGTGTTAGACCGTCCGCCATCATTTCAGTAACCCCACGCTCACCAATGATTTCAGCTCGATTTTTTCTTTCATCCGGAGGCGCAACACTAAATACCCAATCGAAGCGAATCCGGAAAAGCTGGGCCTGATTTATATTTTGCAGCGTGAGAATAGCGTGAAACTGAAATGACCCGTTTCACACCAGATTTCAGATGAATTGAGCAAATAAAAAAACTGCGTTGCTAGTGCGTTGCGATTACTACTTTTTTTTTCATCAAATAGTAAGCCCCGGGAGAAGTCTTGTCTGTGACGTTTTTTTGCAGCGCGGGCATGAGAAGATATAGACCACGCTCTTGCGGGACCAGATATTCACGCTTTTTATCTCGTGCGATTCTCTCCCCGGGTGCCACTTTATCAAAGCTTGAATACTGTCTTGTAAACTTGAAACTGTCAGCATGGCCGACCATAACCTGCTCCTGAACTTCAAATGTGGGTTGTTTTCTGAAGGTGACAGGTTTCTTGGGTTTTATCATTTTGTAATTGGAAAGAACGGAGAGGAGCGTTTTCTCAGCTATCTTGATCGAACTTTCTGCCACATGTTGACCCGCCTCCACCACAACCGTGGGAATGCCCTTCAGGTTCATGTAATCCACCAATGTACCTGGAACCACACCAGTCCAACCGTAAATACGCGCTGCCGGGCATAACTCTGTTAATTCTTCCGAGCCCGGGAAGCTAACCGTGAATGGATATTTCGTTTCACTACTGGTTGAATGAAAATCGATTGCGTAATCAAGGCCAAGAGTGGGGATTACCTTGGCGAGATACTGTGCTCTGCGGAGATCATTTTGGGCGTTTTTTGTTTTCAACTGATCTTTGGTGAACATGCGGTTCATATCGGATTCCACATAGCGCTTGTTCAGGAGCGCTGCTTCCTGGTTACCATCAATGAGAATGAGGCTGCCGCACTCAAGCTCATACTTTGACAACACTCTATGAACACCGTTTCTCCCGCACAGCTCATTACCATGCACATTACAGACAATACCCATAACAGGCCCCTTGCGACGGGCTTTAATCTGAACAATGCCTTGGCCAATTACAGTTTTTGTTGTCATAGTATGTCTCCGTAGATGTGCTGGGATAGTTTGTCTTGGGGAATTAGAACGCTTGCAGATTCATATCTGATTGGATTTACGCGTCTTTTTCAAGCCACAATCTTCGGTCAAATAACATTTTTTAACATCCAAAAACGGACAGAAGAACTTATGAAACTTAAACTTACACTTGGCTCTTTAGCAACTGCTGCCATGATGCTGACTTCCACGATTGCTCACTCCGTTGAGGCACGTATCGAGGTTGGACTTCTGACCTGCAGAGTTGAAGCTGGGACCGGGCTGGTGCTGGGTTCAAGCAAAGATATGGCCTGTACCTTTCAAGGGATTGACGATTTTACGGAGAGATATTCCGGAAACGTAAAGAAATTCGGTCTTGATATTGGTTCTACAGATGCAACTACCATCAAATGGGCAGTTTTTGCACCGACCACTGAACTGGAGTCCGGCGCTTTGGAGGGCAATTATGCCGGTGTTGCGGCAGAGGCAACTGTTGGTGTTGGCATTGGTGCAAATGCACTGATTGGTGGCTTTGACAAGTCCATCGCACTGCAGCCCTTTAGCGGACAGGTTCAGGAAGGTCTGAACATTGCAGCTGGCATCGGAACAATGAGCCTGAAAACGGTTCGATAGACCGGGAATTCAAGAATTTTTCGGGGTATCGTTTGTGCGACGCCCCGATCAAACCAAACACTTGTGCTAAAGAGGCCAGAATACAAGGATAGCTGGCACTGCCGCTCCTATAACAAGTATTTCCAGTGGCAGACCCATTTTCCAATAGTCACCAAATGCATAGCCGCCTGGACCCATAATCAGCGTATTGTTCTTATGACCTATGGGGGTAAGAAACGCGCAGGATGCTGCGATTGCCACGGCCATCAGAAACGGATCTGAATTCACCCCAAGCTTGTTTGCAATATCAACTGCTACCGGTGCACCAATCACAGCGGTAGCCGTATTGTTCAACACATCTGAGAGGGTCATCACAACGACCATCAAAACCGTCAGAACCACCCAGGGCGCCAATCCATCCGTGATGCCCACAATCTGCTCCGCGATGAGCTGGGTGCCTCCGGAATTCTCCAACGCTGTACCGAGCGGGATCATGCTGCCCAGCAACACAATCACCGGCCATTCTATGTAATCATAGACGCTGCGGATGGGTACGATATCCAGGATCACGTACAAAGCCACAACAATTGCCAAGGCAACAGCAAGATACAACAAGCCGATACTGGCCAATCCGATGGCAACGACAAAAATTGCTGCAGCCAGCCAGGCCCTGCTGTGCTGTGTTACCTGTAATCCGCGCTCTGCCAAAGGCATGGCGTTCAGCCAAGGCACCACATCAGAAACGTTTTCAGCTGGACCAATAAGCAGGAGTACATCGCCTGCCCTGATCTTTTCGTGACGAACACGTTTGGTGAAACGGCGACCACGACGGGAAATTCCGAGTACTGCAACACCGCGACGGGCACGCAGGCGAAGTTCGATTGCCGAGCGACCCACGATACGGGATTCCGGTGTTACTAGTACTTCTGTCAGCTGAAGGTCGCCAATAGCCTTCTCGTTTGTGGTTTTCTCGCCAAAGAATTCCAGTCCATAAACACCACGAAAGCGGTCAATGTCCTCGGCAGCAGCTTCCACAACCAGCATGTCACCAGCCCGGATTTCCATCGAGGAACTAAAGCCGCTCAGACGACGGTTGTTGCGGACTAACCCCAGGATCACAAGGTCATTTTCGTTTGCTTCCGGGTAGAGATCCTTCACCTGTTGTTCTACCGCCTTTGATTTTTCAGGCACAACGAGTTCTGCGATATACTCATCAAGATCCATTGAATTGGCATCAGCACTGCTTTTCTGATCGCTTCCCGGCACCATCCGCCATCCAATAATCGCAACAAACAGTATCCCGACAGCTGCACAAACGAAGCCGACCGGGGCGAAATCAAACATCTGAAACGGTTCGCCGACCGGGGTGGTTTCGCGATATTGAGCGATAATGATGTTGGGAGGCGTACCAATGAGTGTAACGAGCCCGCCGAGGATCGTTGCGAAAGAAAGAGGCATAAGGGTTGCACGCACACTACGTCCGGCTTTCTTTGCAGCCTGTATATCCACCGGCATTAACAGGGCCAGTGCCGCCACATTGTTCATGAACGCTGACAGAACAGCTCCAGTGGACGCCATGATCGAGATATGCGCGCCAATTCCTCTGCCCGTATCAATGACGGCTCTGGTGATCACATCAATTGCACCGGAGTTTAAAAGCCCGCGAGACACAACGAGCACAAGGGCCACAATTACGGTTGCGGGATGGCCAAAACCGGCAAATGCCTGTTCGGTTGGCACAACGCCCAATACGAGTGCAATCAAGAGCGCGGCGAATGCCACCAGATCATAACGCCATCTTCCCCAGAGGAGCATGGCGAATACTCCGGCAAACAGCGAAAACAATATGATTTGATCTTGTGACATCATCAAAATCCTGACTATTCTTTCTGATTACAGACCAGGGGAAGATTCGGCAACATGAAAATAGAAACCGGATATACACATGGCATTATCGGCGACGTTGTCGCCATGCATGCGAGATATTATGGCTCCGCGCACGGCTTTGGCAGCGCTTTTGAAAGCGTTGTCGCCAGTGGTATGTCGGACTTTGTTCCGCGTTTGGAAAAACCGATCAATCAAATCTGGCATGTGAAAGAAAATGATCACATCAGTGCTTCCATCGCAATTGATGGGGAGGACCTGGGAGACAATTGCGCCCATTTACGCTGGTTCATTGTTGATGACAGCCTGAGAGGAACAGGCGTCGGCAACAAGCTTATGGATTGTACCGTCTCGTTTTGCCAGGAAACCGGTTTTGACAAATGTGTCCTTTGGACCTTCAAGGGGCTTGATGCAGCACGACGGTTGTATGAGAAAAACGGCTTTACCCTTGAAGAGGAATATGAAGGGGATCAATGGGGCACAAAAGTAGTTGAGCAGAAGTTTGTGCGAGAATTCTGATATCGCCTTGCGTTAACGCAACAAAAAACCGCGCAAAAGTTTCGCGCGGTTTCATAATCAAACAAATTGCAGGCAGTTAGCCGACGATTTCGTTCCCGCCGAACCAGAATGCGATTTCTTCTGCAGCAGTTTCCGGTGCATCGGAACCGTGTACTGAGTTTTCACCCAGTGACATCGCAAATTCTTTACGGATTGTACCTTCATCAGCTTCTGCCGGATTGGTGGCGCCCATCACTTCGCGGTTTTTGGCGATTGCGTTTTCACCTTCAAGAACCTGAACAACTGTTGGTCCTGAGGACATGAATTCGGTCAGCTCACCAAAAAACGGACGCTCTTTGTGAACCGCGTAAAAAGCTTCGGCCTGAGCAAGGCTCATGTGCACGCGTTTTGCTGCAACAACACGCAAACCAGCTTCCTCAAGCTTGGCTGTGATAGCACCAGTAAGGTTGCGCTTTGTGGCATCAGGTTTGATCATTGAAAATGTACGTTCGATCGCCATTAATTTTTCCTATCGTTTATTTGTGGGAGGAATTTGTCGGGCTTATACGCCGCAAGCCCCTTTACCGCAAGAGAAAACAGCCTTGTGAGGGGTTGTAGCGCAGAAAAGAAATCTTTTCCCTTGCAAGCTTCGCTCACAGGCTTAAGAACGAGCCCATGTTACAGCTTAACGATCTCACAATCCGTATTGCCGGGCGCCTTCTGATCGAAGACGCCACGATAACCGTGCCTGCGGGATCGAAGGCTGGACTTGTGGGTGCAAATGGCACCGGCAAAACCACTTTGTTCAAGGTGATTACCAAGGACCATCCAAGCGAAAGCGGGAGCATTCAGTTTCCGAAAGGCTGGCGGGTGGGTCAGGTGGCACAGGAAGCGCCAGGCACCGAAGAAAGCCTGATTGAGATCGTTCTAAGCGCTGACACTGAACGCACTGCCCTGCTAAGCGAAGCAGAAACTACGACAGATGCTGGCCGGATTGCAGAGATCCAGGAACGATTGACTGATATCGAAGCTCATTCAGCTGAAGCCAGAGCTGCAACTATCCTTGCAGGGCTCGGTTTCTCGCAGGAAGCGCAACAGCGACCGGCGTCATCCTTTTCCGGTGGGTGGCGCATGCGCGTAGCACTCGCTAGCGTGCTGTTTTCAAGACCTGATCTGCTGTTGCTTGATGAACCGACCAACTATCTGGACCTGGAGGGCACCCTCTGGCTCGAAAACTATATTGGCCGCTATCCAGGCACTGTGCTGATCATCAGCCACGACCGCGATCTTCTGAACACCGCTGT
>CAWUJF010000126.1:0-7842 GCA_963922405.1 uncultured Hyphomicrobiales bacterium
TCTCTTGGCTCAGGTGCGGCAATGTATGTGGCTGCAAATAGGGACGTCCGGGCGGTTCTGCTGGAAGCGCCATACACCTCAACCAAGGATATCGCTCAGGATGCTTACCCTTTTGTGCCTGTGGGTCTCCTTTTCAAACATAACATTCCGTCAAATGAGTTTATCAAAGATGTCATCGAACCCATCATGATTTTGCATGGGACCGATGACCGGGTTATTCCGATCCGCTATGGGAAGGCATTACATGAAGTATCCAAGAAGGGTTCATTTGTGGAAATCCCTGGCGCTGGGCATTGGCTTCCGTCACATGGCTCTGTTGAAATGGCAATCGAGTTCTTCAAAAGTCAGGATTAGTTCGTTTACTATTTCCGTTCTTGTGAACGGGATTTGAAGGCGGGATAAGCATTTAGTCATGATTTTATGCCTACCAATAGGGTATAACCCTCAATCTAGGTATCGCGGAATGGCACTTGCAAGCCAGAAGAAATCAGCTTCAACAGCTGCTAACAGAGTGAAGCAAATTGTTTCACTACCCCGCTTTTTGTCCATTTTACGTTTGCGGTACAGAGCGCTCCTCTATGGTGGTTTGAAATTCGGCGTTACGTTTTACATCGTGGTTGTAGCCTTGATGTATTTTGTTCAGGACTATGCGCTTTTCCGAGTGCCGATTTATGAACCCAAAAGAGAATTGCCGGTTGGAGCTCTCGAACAAGATATCAAGACACCAGATGGGCATGTGCTCAAGGTTTTTGATTTCCGTCATGAAGAACCAGCACCCTATGTGATTTTCTTTCACGGTAATGCGGCTTCATCAGGCCATGAGTTACCTAGAGCAGAGTTTATGTATAAGCGTGGCTTTAACGTTTTGCTGGCTGAGTATCGTGGCTATGGGGGAAGTTCCGGCAGTCCATCAGTACAAAATATTCTGGACGATGCTCTGGTTCAGTTCGATTGGCTGAAAAAACAGGGTGCGGACAAGGTATACGTGGCCGGGCATTCTCTGGGCACGGGCCCGGCGATATATCTTGCCGCTAACCGCGATGTTGCTGCTGTTGCGCTAGAAGCGCCATATTCACAATTGGTAAAAGCAGCAGCTAATCGTTATCCTCTGTTGCCAGTTCACACGTTATTCAGGAACCATCTTAATCCAGCTGAGTTTATCAAAGATGTGGAAGAACCGTTACTGATTATGCACGGAAGTGATGACAGAACCATTTCGATTGATCTTGGGCGGGAACTTTATGCGGCCTCAAACAAAACAGGTCCGTTCGTAGAAATGTTGGAGGCCTCCCACCATCTGAGAGGTTACGGATCAATTCCCAAAACACTGGAATTTTTCGAACAGAATTAAGCAGACAACGATCAACTTCTTGTCCGGCTCATTCCTTCTCTGGCGGGTGTATAATCACGATCAAGATTGAAAGCTCTTGAATAGGATTTGAAAGCTTTTTTCTTCTCACCCTTTTGTTCTTCAATGATACCCCGGTTTACCCAGGCTTCAGGGTAGTCTGAGTTTATTACAAGTGCCCGATTGATATCTGTGAGTGCGTTTTCAAAATCATTGGTAGCGATGTAGGAAAATCCACGACCGTTGTAGGGTTCTGCTGCATCCGGAGCCAGGGAAATGGCTGTGGTAAAATCTTCAATTGCTTGATCGTGCTGATTGCTCGCTTGCAGGATCAATCCGCGTGAATGATAGGCCCTAGGGTTGGTGGTGCCTAATTGAATTGCCCGTTCATAATCTCTTAGTGCACGACGTTGGTCACCGGCAAAGCGATAAACATTTCCTCGCCCGATATAAGCTACATCGTATGTGGCGTTGATGCGCAAGGCCTGAGTGTAATCTTTAATTGCCTTACTGGGTTCGCCGGTTTGGCGGAAAATCAACGCCCTGTTGGCATAGGCTTGATAAAATTTAGGATTGAGCTGAATGGCTTTTGAGAAATCGGCCAGGGCTTCCTTGTTCCTGCCGGCTTGACCAAATGCGGTACCACGAACGTTATAGGCTTCTGCAGAATTCGGATTACTGTCCACAACTGCGGTCAGTGATTCTATATTTGATTGAGAGCCTTGGGCCGGATCGATTGAAACAGAGTTTTCCAGGGGGGTGGTGCTGCAGGCCGCAAAACCAATGAGCCCGGCAAGAATAATCACTTTGCCAAGCGCGCCTCTGCTCAATTTTTCAGCTTGCCCTGACATGGCTTTTGCTGTCCCCTCAAAATACCCGAGTCAGTTTAGTACAGTTTGTATGCTTCGCTTGAAAATTGCAATTCACAGTGTGGTTGGATTGCAGATAATCAAAAGGGCGAAACAACGATTCGCTGTTCGCCCTACTATCCGAACGTTTGTGAGGAAAAAAAGGCGTTAGCGGCCGTTTCTTCCCAGAACGAGGCCTTCACGCTGTGCTTTTTTGCGAGCCAGCTTACGAGTGCGACGAATAGCTTCAGCTTTTTCGCGAGCCCGCTTTTCAGAAGGTTTTTCGTAGAAGTTCCGCAGTTTCATTTCACGGAACACGCCTTCGCGCTGCAGTTTCTTTTTCAGCGCGCGCAGGGCTTGGTCAACATTGTTATCACGTACAAGTACTTGCAAGTTAATATTCCATCTCGTTGGTTTTGGTTGGGCAATAAGATAACGTTTCCGCAACGTATGCTTGCCGATTGTCGGTGGTACTATCAAAATTGTGTAAGATTGTCCACCTCTTGGATGGCACTATGGCATGTAATTTTAGCTTTTTCGTGATGATAATACGGTGAAATGCCCCATTTTTCGGCCAGCTCTCATTTGTCGCTTGCCGTATAGGTGTAAATGGGTATCTGACATATTCAGAATTTCCGGTACTCTCAACATATCTTCACCAATCAGATTTTCCATAATGCAGTTGCTGTGACGGGTTGTTAGGCCGAGGGGATTTCCGGTCACAGCTCTGATGTGTTGTTCAAATTGTGAGATTGCACATGCAGCTTCTGTCCAGTGTCCTGAATTATGTACGCGTGGTGCAAATTCATTTACTAACAGCGAACCGTCGGAAAGCACAAAGAACTCGATCCCGATTACACCCACATAATTTAGAGCATTCAGCACAGTATGCGCAATTTCATTAGCCCGCTTCGTGGTTTCATCTGTTACGTTGGCAGGAATGGTCGTGGTGTGGAGGATGCCTTCTTTGTGGACATTTTCACCAAGATCAAAAGTTTGCACTTTACCGTCGATGCCACGGGCGGCAATTACCGAAATTTCCCGTTCGAAGTCGACGAAACCTTCAAGAATACAAGGAAAGGTAGTGGTGAGCTCTCTAGCAACTTTAAGGCTGCCAGCATCCTCCAGGCGAACCCGGACCTGACCCTTGCCATCATAGCCCATTCGTCTCGTTTTCAGGATGCCTTTGTTTCCAAGTTTCTTCAATGCATCGTTCAAATCATCCGCTGACTCCACGTTGAAAAATGGTGCTGTGGAAATTCCTAAATTATTGAAGAAAGTTTTTTCAACCAATCTGTCCTGGCTTGTCGACAATGCTTTTGTGTTGGGGTGTACAGGATTATCAGCTTCGATTGTTTGTAGTGCATTTACCGGAACATTTTCAAATTCATAGGTGATTACGTCAACAGCTGAAGCCAGTTCCCGAAGTGCATTTTCATCATCATATTCTGCTAAAATCTTTGCATTAGCGAACTGAAATGCAGGGGAATTTTCCTGGGGATCCAGCACAATTGTGCCGTATCCCAATCGACCAGCAGCAATTGCCAGCATCCGGCCTAACTGCCCACCACCTATAATGCCAATCATAGCGCCGGGTTTGAGGATCACAGTTCAGACCTCATCCACAGGATTTTCTGGAATAGAAGCGGTTTGGCTTGCCCGATATTCATCCAGTTTTTGTGCCAATTGTTCGTCCATCAATGACAAGATGGATGCAGCGAGCAAAGCAGCATTCTTTGCTCCCGGTGTGCCGATAGCAAGTGTGCCAACAGGAATGCCAGCCGGCATTTGTACAATGGATAGCAAGCTGTCCTGTCCTGACAATGCTTGTGATTGCACCGGAACACCCAACACAGGCAATGGCGTCATGGAGGCTGCCATTCCCGGTAGATGGGCAGCGCCTCCTGCACCAGCGATAATGACTTTGAAGCCTGCCTGTTTGGCGCCTTTTGCGAAATCAAATAATCGTTCAGGTGTGCGATGAGCAGAAACAATCTTGGCATCATAGGAGATACCCAGCTCATCCAATATAGTCGCGGCGGATTTCATTGTTTTCCAGTCGGATTGACTTCCCATTATGATTGCGACATCGGAAATTTGTGTTGACATTACGGTTGCCCAATTACCCAAAGAAAGGGGTGGTATTATCAGAAAATCCATAGATTTCAAAGGTTGCTTCCGGGAAATTTAATCGGGTTTTAACCGTTTTTCACAGCGTCGCTCTCCCAAGTTCGACAATTTCTGTTTTTTATGGTTTGATATTCATCGCAGGTGGTCTGGCGTAGAATCAAACTAAGGAGGCCCGTATGGCTATACAATCCCATATTAATTCCCTGAAACATAGGCATCAGCAGCTGGAGGAGCAGTTGCAGCAGGAAATGAGTGGAACTATTGTCCGCGATATGGAAGTAGCTGAAATCAAGCGCAAGAAACTCGCAATAAAAGATAAGATTGAAGCTTTGCAGGCACGAGCCTGATTGTATTTTACCAGTTAATTGAATTGGGTCTGATGGTTGTCAGACCCTTTATTGTTTGTACCGATAGAACAAATTTACCATTCAAAAAATCAGAACTTGAAATCTGTTACTCAAACAGTGCATCAGTGGGCAGAGTTTATTTAATTTTAGGTGCGCTATGCCTGAATTAGCCAATCGATGCAGGCTTGTTCTCAACGCAAATCCGTTGTCCTGCACTCCTGAAGTGCTGAGATCTGCTGCCGCTGGTGGAGATGTGGCAAGTTGTATCCTTTATCAGGGCGATGCTGATCCCGGTCAGTTTGATAGTTTCTGCAAATCCTGCGTGGGTGATCTGCAATCGCAACAAGTGGCGGTGCTTATCGCTGATGATACACAATTGTTTGGTCGAACTGGAGCAGATGGATTGTTTCTGGAAAAGGGAAAAGCAGTACTGGCTGACAATGTCGCCCGTTTTTCGCCACACAGTATTGTAGGATGTGGTGGTATCAAGAACAGGCATACCGCTCTGGAAATCGGTGAGGCGAGGCCAGATGTGGTTTTGTTTGGTAAACTTGGCGGCGATATTCGTCCTGAACCCCATCCAAAGAACGTAAATTTGGCGGAGTGGTGGGCGCAGTTGGTTGAGGTGCCAGCGATCCTTCTGGCGGGCAACGAAATTGGCAGTGTTATTGAATGCGCTGAAACAGGTGTGGATTTTGTTGCATTGGAGTCTGCAGTTTTTGGTGGAAGCGTTTCACCGTCAGAAGCTGTTGCCTTGGCAAATCAACTGCTGGATGAACATGCACCGGATTTAAGTGAGATTATGCCGTGACTTTATATAGAAGGTTTGTTGTGTTTCTTGGTGTTCTGATCGTGTCTTTGGGCCCGGTTACTGTTAATGCAGATAAACAGCAATCAGAAGACGAAACAAATTTTGACCAAAGCAGATTTAGCGAAAAGATCAGTGGCCGTGATAAAGCTTATGGTGCTTATCAAAGAGGCATGTACCTGACCGCGTTCAATCTGGCGTTACCCAGAGCTCAAGAAGGTGATGCTGCTGCGCAAACGCTCATAGCGGAACTCTATGAACAGGGACTTGGCATCAAGCGAGATACAGGAAAAGCGGCTGAGTGGTATGAGATTGCAGCCAATTCAGGAAACAGGGAAGCGAAGTTTGCATTAGCGGTAAAGTTATTGGCCGGAAAAGATCTGACGCCTGATAAGGAACGGGGTTTCGATTTGATGAAGCAGGCTGCTGAGGCTGGGCATCCGTTAGCGATGTATAACCATGCCAATCACATTATTTCTCGCCGTCCGACAGGTGCGGGTTACAGGCAGGCATTACCATTTCTTGAAAAAGCCGCCGAATACAGAAATGGAGATGCCTATTATGCATTATCCCAAATTTATCGCGAAGGGCTAACGGATGGAATTCAACGCCCTGATGTGGCGCGTGAATGGTTGATTAGAGCCGCCAAGGCGGGTGTAGATACTGCTCAAATTGACCTGGCACTTGACCTGGTATCCGGACGTGATGGTCCAAAAGATGAAAAGAAAGCGTATGACTGGTTTTCACTCGCAGCAGGAAGAGGCAATGTTATCGCGCAAAATCGGCTGGCCCATATGCTTGCTCGTGGTCTTGGTGTTGAGGCAGATCCGTTGGAAGCAGCCAAATGGCATATTATCGCGCAAAGAGCTGGGCGCAGAGATTTAGAACTCGATCTTTTCTTCAAAAGTTTGGAACCGGATATGCGAAAGAAGGCAATTGAACTTGCAAATCGCTGGCCAACAACCATTGGAAGTCTTCAGCGGTAATCAAGCGCCGATATTTCAGGCTTGCACTATTTGCCTAATTGTGTTCAACCCCACTGTAACTGATGTGACTGGTCCTTAACTGGAGACAGGCTTTTTTGCCTGGTGATACATAATGAAAATCAATGGAAATGAAATTAAGCCCGGAAACGTTATCCAGCATAAGGATTCGCTTTGGGTTGCGGTAAAGACAAATGCTGTAAAACCAGGTAAGGGCGGTGCATTTAACCAAGTAGAACTGAAAAATCTGATTGATGGTCGAAAGGATAACGAGCGCTTCCGTGCCAACGAAACCGTCGAGAAAGTAAGGCTTGAACAAAAAGATTTTCAATATCTGTATGAAGAGGGTGAAAGCCTCGTTTTCATGGATACGGAGACCTACGAACAACTTGAGCTTCAGAAAGAATTCGTTGGTGACCGGTCAGCGTTTTTGCAGGACGGAATGGTTGTAACAGTTGAACTATATGAGGAGCGTCCAATTGGTGTAAAACTTCCTGATCAGGTTACCTTGAAAATTGAAGAAGCCGACCCTGTGGTCAAAGGACAGACGGTTTCTTCTTCCTATAAACCTGCTGTTATGGAAAATGGCGTGAAGGTTATGGTACCACCATTTATTGATGCGGGGGAAAGCATCGTCGTTGATACGAACGAAATAACCTACATCCGTCGTGCAGAGCAGGCTTAAAGCACTCAACAGGAGTAACGGACTTGGCCCGTTCAGCCCTTCTTAACATTATGACAAATGCTGCCTTCAAGGCAGGGCGTGCTCTATCCAGAGATTTTGGAGAAGTTCAAAAACTGCAGGTTTCGTTGAAGGGGCCAGGAGATTTTGTAACGAGTGCTGATCACAGGGCTGAGAAAATAATCTACGAAGAGTTGTTAGAGGCTCGTCCTGATATCGGTTTTCTTATGGAAGAACGGGGAGAGGTTGTAGGCCGGGATCCACAGAACAGATGGATTGTTGATCCACTGGACGGAACGCATAATTTTATGCACGGACTTCCACATTTCTGCACTTCGATTGCATTGGAACGTGAGGGAGAAGTTGTGGCCGGTGTTATATACAATCCGGCTACTGATGAACTCTTTACTGCGGAAAAGGGTAAAGGTGCTTTTGCCAACGATAGTCGTTGCCGTGTTTCTGCCCGCACAAAACTTTCAGATTGCCTTGTGGCAAATCACATTCCGCATCAAGGTCGGAAGGGACACGGTCAGGCATTACGCGAGCAACAATTGGTCATGCGTGAAGTGAGCGGTATTCGTTGCACGGGATCTTCCGCGCTTGATTTGGCCTATGTGGCGGCTGGCCGCCTGGATGGTGTCTGGCAACGAGGGCCTCAGGCATGGGACTATGCTGCAGGTATGATTTTGATCCGTG
>CAWUJF010000127.1:0-7836 GCA_963922405.1 uncultured Hyphomicrobiales bacterium
GAGTGTGTCTTCCTCGTCATCCTCATCCTCAATAAGGGAGGCGTTGAGCGGTTGCGACAGCTTGGAACCATCGCGGTAGAGCGCATTTGCCTTCAGCGCCAGTTTCCAGGACAGCATGTAAGCGTCCTTGCAGTCTTCCACGGTTGCCGTGTTCGGCATGTTGATCGTCTTGGAGATTGCGCCGGAAATGAACGGCTGGGAAGCAGCCATCATGCGGATGTGGCTTTCAACGGAAAGCGCGCGCTTGCCGATCTTGCCGCATGGGTTCGCACAATCAAAGACTGACAGATGCTCATCCTTTAGCGCTGGTGCGCCTTCCAGTGTCATGGCACCACAAACATGGATGTTTGCCGCCTCGATTTCCTTCTTCGAAAAGCCCATGTGAGCGAGCAGGTCGAAGTTGAAATCGTTGAGCTGTTCGTCTGAGCAGCCGAGTGTCTCCTTGCAGAACTCTTCGCCCAGCGTCCACTTGTTGAAGGCAAACTTGATGTCGAAGGCTGATTCCAGACCTGCATTGATAGCAGCGATCTTGTCATCATCGAGACCCTTGGCTTTCAGCGTGGTCGGGTTGATGCCCGGTGCCTGGTTCAGGTTACCATGACCAACGGCGTAAACCTCGATCTCGGCAATTTGTGCCTCGCTGTAGCCAAGCGTGCGAAGCGCTTCCGGCACGGCCCGGTTGATGATCTTGAAGTAACCGCCACCGGCAAGCTTCTTGAATTTAACGAGCGCAAAGTCCGGCTCGATGCCTGTGGTGTCACAGTCCATCACCAGGCCGATTGTGCCGGTCGGTGCAATCACAGTTGCCTGCGCGTTGCGGTAGCCGTTTTTCTCGCCCAGCGCCACGGCACGGTCCCAGGCAGATTTGGCGTGATCCACCAGATTGCCTTGCGTGCAGGAAGCGTGGTCGAGCGGCACAGGATTAACAGCCAGGGCTTCATAGCCCTCTGTCTCTCCATGTGCCGCACGTTTGTGGTTGCGCATCACACGCAACATATGTTCGCCATTTCGCTCATAATCAGGGAAGGGACCAAGCTCTCCCGCCATTTGAGCGGATGTTTCGTAGCAGATACCGGTCATGATCGCGGTAATCGCGCCACAGATCGCCCGGCCTTCAGCAGAATCGTATGAGATCCCGGAGGTCATGAGCAAGCCGCCGATATTGGCAAAGCCAAGACCCGTAGTGCGGTATTCGTAGGAAAGTTTCGCAATCTGCTTGGATGGGAACTGAGCCATCATCACGGAGATTTCGAGCACGATCATCCAAAGGCGTGAGGCATGCTCAAAGCTTTCCACGTCAAAGGCCAACGGGTTCTCTTCGGTTGCTGCTTCCTTGTCGCGGAATTGCAGCAGATTGAGAGAAGCCAGGTTACAGGCTGTGTCATCCAGGAACATGTATTCAGAACAAGGGTTTGACGCCCGGATCGGTCCTGCTTCAGGGCAGGTATGCCAATCGTTCATGGTTGTGTTGTAGTGAAGACCCGGATCAGCAGACTGCCATGCAGCTGTGCCGATTTTCTCCCAAAGATCACGTGCCTGAACGGTCTTGATCACGTCACCGGTGGTGCGGCCAATCAGATCCCACTCGCCATCTTCTTCCACTGCGCGCAGGAACCCGTCTTTCAGAGATACTGAATTGTTTGAGTTCTGGCCGGCAACGGTCAGGTAAGCTTCTGAGTCCCAGTCGGTGTTGTAAACCGGGAATTCGATATCGGTGTAACCCTGACGGGCAAGCTGGATCACGCGCTGGATGTAGTTTTCCGGCACGGATGCTTTCTTAGCCGCACGCACTTCGCGCTTAAGAGCAGTATTAAGGTTAGGATCAAAGCAAGTGTCACCTTCGCCAGTGCAGTTGATGCAGGCTTTCATGATCGCCTTCATATGCTTGGAAACAACCTTGGAACCGGTCACGATTGCCGCAACCTTTTGTTCTTCCTTCACTTTCCAGTCGATATATTCCTCGATATCCGGATGGTCGATGTCGACCACAACCATTTTCGCCGCACGGCGTGTGGTGCCACCGGACTTGATGGCGCCAGCTGCCCGGTCACCGATTTTAAGGAAGCTCATTAGGCCCGATGATTTACCGCCACCTGAAAGTGATTCCCCTTCACCGCGCAGGTAAGAGAAGTTAGAGCCGGTACCGGAACCGTATTTGAACAGGCGCGCTTCGCGGGTCCAGAGGTCCATAATGCCGCCTTCGTTCACCAGATCATCACTCACAGACTGAATGAAGCAGGCATGAGGCTGCGGATGTTCATAGGAAGACTTTGATTTCACCAGCTTGTGGGTGAACGGATCCACGTAATGGTGTCCCTGAGCAGGGCCGTCGATACCATACGCCCAGTGAAGGCCGGTATTGAACCACTGTGGTGAGTTCGGTGCCACCATCTGGTTGCAAAGCATATAGCGCAGCTCATCATAGAAAGTGCGGGCATCTGACTCGTCGTCAAAGTACCCGCCTTTCCATCCCCAATATGTCCAGGTACCAGCAAGGCGGTCGAACACCTGTGTGGCACTCATCTCTGAACCATATCGCTCTTCTTTGGGCAGGGAGGAGAGAGCTTCTTTATCCGCTTCCGAACGCCACAACCAGGATGGCACAGCATTCTCTTCAACCTTCTTCAGTTTCGCCGGCACACCTGCCTTGCGAAAGTACTTTTGCGCAATGATATCACTGGCAACCTGCGACCATGCCGCAGGCACATCTATATTCTCTAGTTTAAAGACAACAGATCCATCCGGGTTACGGATTTCACTAGTCGCCTGGCGGAACTCTATTCCCTCGTAGGCTGACTGACCTTCTTTAGTGTATCGCCGTTCAATGCGCATCTCTTGTTATATCCTTCAATTCTTACCGCTGGTCCCGGATTACGCTCTTAACCCCATATCCAGGCACATTTATCCCTAGTCAGAGATGATTTTCTCCGACCAAACTCGTGTCTAATTTGCCTAGTTGTCTTCCGCCGCATTCGGATTTGCCCTCTTTGAGGCAATGTCCCGAACTCCCGTTTACAACCCCCTGCTGTAATTAGCCAGAAATCTATATCTTGATATTATCATCACTGCAAACACTAAATATAGTATTAACAGGACTTTTTTGTGGCTAAAACGCAGAACCCTAGAAACACAAAACTCACCCCTACAGACAGCGTATACCGCCTGTTCAAAAACGCTTGTTACTTCTATGAAAAGAGAAGAAATCCTAAGTGATTTAACTTTACCGCACCACTTGGTATTCCAGACATCCCCAATTCCGATTCCAACGATACTCATAGCCGTGTTCGAACGTCAACATATTGTTGGTGAGAAATTAAAAAAACTAGATGTTGTGTATTTTGTGTGGATTATGTGGAAAAAAATAAAAAATATTTTTGCCTGTAGATTCAGCTATTTGAGCAAAGTGTGAACAAGAGGTGACAGATTAAGTATTGATTTGTTAGGGATTTGAGGCATCCCGATTCCCGCCAAATATGACACATTAATGAAGCCGAATTCCGGGCTGTTTCAGGAGAATCACCTTGGGTAAGCAATTGCTCTAAAAGTGCTTTTTTGACCTTGCTGGGAAGTTGCGATTTCGGGAGGTGAAACCGGCCTCAAAATAATGGCGATGTGGAAAACCTGACGCCTGTGAAAAACAAACAATCCTGATCAAGGGGAGAGAATCGGAGACCAGGTCCGAATTAGGAATGTATGTTTCGTTCTCTCCTGATTTCATTGAACAGATCGCGGCGCAAACCGAAGTGTTCCGGGCTGAAATTTTCTCCGGTCTCCTGCATAGTACCGATCCGGTCAATTCGGAAGTTTCTAAAACCCTTACGTAATTCACAATAGGCAGCAATCAGGGTTGCTTCAGTGAAAAACAGAAGTGCCAGCGGCTTTATCTGTCGGCTGGTAAACTCACCAGCCAGGCTTTCATACTCAATATCAAGCACAGCTCGTTTGCGAATCGCTCTTCTGGCATCACTTAGGAAAGGACCCTTTTGATAATATTCGGCTCCCGGTGCGTACAGGTCGATCGCATCCAGATCAATATGTCCTTTCAGACCGGACCGAATCTTTGAAAATGCTGTTTCCACCGCTGCACGCATCGGACGGTCACCTTCACGAAACGCTAAACGTAAGCCGATTGAGAGCAGTTCCAGTTCATCATGGGTGAATTGCAGGGGAGGTGCATTAAACTCTGGCGCCATCACATAACCAATGCCTGCTTCCCCTGAAATTGGCAGGCCCTGTGAAGCAAGCAGCTTGATGTCCCTGTAAACCGTCCGCTCGGATATCTCGAATTCCTGCGCCAGTGTCATGGCTGTGATCGGTTGCTTGGTTGATCTCAACCGCTCAACCAGATGAAACAGCCTTTCTGTTTTTCTCATCAACTACTCCTGACATCTTTTTGTCAGTATGCCTGTGTTAAGCGCATATGGAAAGGGAGATTATGATGATTGAATTGTATAAATTTGTACCCCAATTCGGAATGCGTGACGCCAGCCCGTTTTGCCTGAAACTACTCACTTACTTAAAGCTGGCCGATATTCCCCATGAAACACACGAAATTCTCGATCCGCGTGAAGCTCCAAAGCAAAAACTACCTTTCATAATCGATGATGGTATCAGCATCAGCGATTCAGAGATCATCATTTCTCACCTCAAGAATAAGTTTGGTGACCCGCTCAATGATGGCTTGTCTCCTGAACAAATGGCGAATTCCCATGCCCTCAGCATTATGTTTGCCGAAAGATACTATTGGGCAGGGTTGGTTTATCCCCGGTGGTTGAAAGCAGAGTACCAGCCGGTCCTTGTAGATGCCTGGTTTGGCTCTGTGCCGAAGCTCTTCAGGGGTTTTGTTTCGCGCATGGTTTTCAAGGAAATGGCAAAACGGGCCGAGGGCCACGGCATCGGCAAGCACAATGAGAGCGAGGTTTTTGATCTTGCTTTATCTGACCTGCGCGCAGTGGAAAATCTCATGGGCAACAAACCTTTTCTGATGGATGAAAAGCCCAGGGAGATTGATGCCACGGCTTACGCATTTCTAGTCAATACCACGGCTGAACCGTTCAGGACGCCAATGAGCGAATATGTGAAGAAATCAAACATTTTGATGGAGTATATAGAGCGTGTTGACAAAGCAGCCTTCGCATGAGCACCGGCTCATGAGAGTTTCCAGGCGCAATGAAGGCCTCATTCTGGTCCTTGTTTCCGCACTCGTATTCTCAACGGCCGGGATATTCACAAAGAGCATCGATGCAGCCGCCTGGGACATCATTTTCTGGCGCGGTGTTTTTGCGACACTCTTCACGGTTGCTTACGTCTCCTATAAGGGAACGTTCGCAAAAGAATTCAATCAAATGGGTAAGTGGGGGTTGATCGCAGCTTTTGCTGGAGCATTAGGCACTGCCGCATTCATACCTGCATTCAAACATACTGATATCGCAAATGTGGCGCTAATCTATTCAGCCGCTCCTCTGGTAGCTGCCTTTTATGCCTGGGTATGGATATCGGAAAGGCCCACCAACCGCGTATTGTTAGGAGCCGTATTGGCGCTGATTGGAGTTGCGCTGATCGTTGGCGGGTCCCTGAACTCAATCAATCTGAAAGGTGATTTGCTGGCTCTGTTGATGACACTTGCCATGGCATACATGATTGTGATTTATCGCCGCTTCCCGGAAGTTCCCGCTGCAGGGCCAGCGGCTGTTTCATGTGTCTTGCTATTGCCACCGGCAATGCTGTTTGGTTCACCGTTTGAAAATCAGATCGGCGAAATTGCTGCAATGGCAGCCTTTGGTCTTGTGTTTGCAGTTGCTTCAATCACCTTGCTCGAAGGGGCGAGGCGTCTGCCATCCGCTGAAACTGCTTTGCTCAGTACGCTTGAAGCGCCTTTTGCAATACTACTGGCCTGGTTGTTCTTTTCTCAGGTGCCTGTATGGACCACGGTGCTTGGCGGGCTGTTGATCATTACTGCAATTCTCAACAGCCAGCGTGCATAACAGGGTCAGCTGAAGGCAACAGTTGGTGAATCTTCAAGATCTTCCGGCACTTCCACAAGGCTCAATCCGGAACCGTTCGTGTGTGTGGCCAGTTTCTCAAAGGCTTCGTCCAGGCTTTCGGATAGTTTTTCTTCGTCTTCAGGCAAAAGAGTAGGGGCCTCTTCGCTGAAGTCAGTCACGTTTCCCGCCACTTCGCTCCGTGATTGTATCATCGGAGAATCGTCGCCGTTTCCCGCTTCCGGGTCTCTGCCCTTCAAGCTGTGAAGATCGATGATGAGTTCGTTGAGCGTCGTCAACAATTTGTAGTCTGAATTATAACCCAGCCGTGCCAGTGCCGCATCTCTCATTTCTTCTAGTTGTTTGATTTGATCCATCGGGAGCTTCTCCTCTATTATTTTACTAAACAATGAGAAGTAGTTTCATGACCGATTGCGACGGGAATCAGGCTGGAAATTGGCCATACGGGGGTAAATTGAGGAATCTAACCTTTGCCCGGTAAATTCATATTTCAGCGTGCAACAATAAGGGCAGGCAGGTTATTGCGTTCATATTCCGCGTAAACGGCTTTACGAGCAAGCCAGGTACCAAACAGGAACATGGCGAATCCAGCAGGTAAATCAACCAGGTGGTGGCCTCCATGGATGAAGATACCAGGCAAAATCATCAGGTTGATGATCAGGAAAACCGGGCCGATATACTTCACATTCCATGCTGCATAGATCGCGGTGAAAGCCAGAACGGCGTGATATGAGGGAAATGCGATCATGCCACGAATTTCAGAAGGTGTGATGAACTGGGTCCCGTTTCTCGCAATATCGATAAGTGCAAGCGCGTATTCGCGGTTCACAGGCGGATTGATAGCAGTCCAAACTTCTGTCGGAATCTCATACATGGATTTAGCGCCAAGCGTTGGGAATAGTCCCCAAAAACAAATGGTCAGGGTTGCTGTAATGGTCACCGATGTGAGCATGGTGTGCAGATCGCGTGCCCGCCCGGTTAGACCAAGCACTACCACAAGCATCGCAAACTGCAGCATGGTGCTGTTGTAGGCAAGCTTCATTATATAGACGGTTGTGGGAAATTGAGCTGCAAACGCCATTACATCCGGCCAATGGAAACCCAACATGGCATCTATTTGTGTCAATGACACATCAATCGTTGGTCTACCAAGTGGCAACATAAGATAATTGAACAACGACAATGTTGCGGAAAACAGAATGAATATGCCCGTGCAAATCATGGCAGACGCAATGCGTTCGCTACGGTTCTTAAGCCGGTAAAAATATCCGCCGCTGATCATAACAATTGCAACAACAGAGATGCCGGCATAACCGGGAATGTCCAGCGCAACGCCTCTATGCAGGATCAATGGAATATCAACCAGAAGGGCGGCTAAAGTGATCAGCGCCATGAAGAATTCTGCCGGTCTCAGATGCAACCGTTCGCACAAGGAAGTTTTCCAGTCCGATTTCTGCAGTGTCATTGTCCGATTGTCCCCGTTCGGTAAATTTGTACGGAACATAACAAAAAGGCGTTAAGGAAACCTTCCCTAACGCCTTCTTTTCAAATGTGTAAATCGAGTGCCTTACACGGCACCGAAATCAGGTTTTTAGCGGAACCTTCGGCACGGAACCACCGCCGTTACCTCCGTCACCGTTGCCTTTTCGGCGTGGCTTGGTCGCCGGTTTGGCCTTAGCCTTTGTTGTCGTGGTCTTCGCCTTGGTCTTGGCTTTCGCCGGCCTGCGCTTTGGTTTGACCGGTTTGTCCTCGATACTGTCGAGCTTCAGCTTGTCTTTGCCGAGTTCATCCTTCTCCAGCGTTACCTTAACAGTGCCACCGGTTTTCAACTTGC
>CAWUJF010000128.1:0-7789 GCA_963922405.1 uncultured Hyphomicrobiales bacterium
AATACAATCATTTAAATCGTCAAACGCTCTATCAGCAAAGCCAGCACTATTCCAGAATCAATTAGCTTTAAGTCATGTTACGTGATGCCAAGCGAAAACTCGATATCAAGAACCAGGAAAAAACTGAACTTGCAGTTGAGCTGAAAGCAACTAACAACCTGCTAATGTTGCATGAAGAAATGGTAAGCGCGTTGTCTAACAAGGTTTAGACAGTTAAGTAAAAAGAACCGAACTTACTGCGGCGCGTTTCGATTGGAACGTGCCGCATGTTCTTTTTTGGCCTGTCGTTTTTTCTCGCGCTGGGCATTCTGATCAGATGCGATATGGCTTTCACCCCTCGAACTTGCCAGTTCCACTTGTTTTTGACGCTCTTCAAATCGCCGACGTTGTTCCACAGTTTGAGTGTCATAGCATCGCGGGCAGGATACACCCTTTGCATAGCGAGCCGATTTCTTGTCCTCTTCAGAAATGGGATACCGGCATGCATGACACAGATCGTAGGGTCCGGGCTTAAGGCCATGCCCTACGCTCACGCGCTCGTCAAAAACGAAACACTCCCCTTCCCATAGGCTGTCTTCTGCATCCACATTCTCGAGATATTTCAGGATGCCGCCTTTGAGGTGATATACATTTTCAAAACCTTCAGACTTTAAGAGTGAGGTGGACTTTTCACACCTGATACCCCCGGTGCAAAACATCGCAATCTTCTTGTTTTTCGGAATACCCTCTTGTTCATCCAACCATTTTGGGAACTCTCGAAACGTGGTGGTCATGGGATCAACGGCACCCTTGAACGTACCGATGGCCACCTCGTAATCATTTCTTGTATCGATGACCATAACATCAGGATCGGATATAAATGCGTTCCAGTCTTCTGGATCAATATACTCACCCACCTGTTTCGTTGGGCTCACATCAGACACCCCCAATGTTACAATCTCTTTCTTGAGACGCACCTTCATTCTGTAGAATGGATTTTCCTTTGCCCAACTTTCCTTGTGTTCCAGATCGCTGAATTTCGGGTTACTCCGTATTCCTGCCAACAGGTTTTGAACGCCTTTTTTCGGACCAGCAACGGTACCGTTGATACCCTCGCTCGCCAGCAATATGGTGCCCATCACCTCGTTGGACTTTGCCAACTCGAGGATACCTGCCTGCAACTCTTCGAATTCAGGCAATGAAACAAATTTGTAAAATGCGGCGACTAGAAACTCAGACATTGGCGAAAACTATCGGATGATTTTTTTCGCATAAATACAAAAAACGCCAGCAGATGCCAGCGTTTTCTCCCCAACAAGTTCGCTTGTTATGCAGATTTTTTCTTCGATGACTTCAATGCAACAACATTTTCCTCTTCTTCCGCAAGCTTAGTATTCGCTCTTTCGTGCTTCAGAAGGAGTTTGTTGTACTTTTCTTCAATAGAACTCAGTACGATCAATTTCTCAGACAGCTGCTTGTTCTCATTCGTGAGACGATCAACCATTTGCGAGAATGCAACATTCTCATTTACAGCTTGATCCTTATCATCAATCAGACTGGAAATTCTCAACTCAAGTTCTGAGATTTTGCTGACGGAAGCGAAAAGTTTCTCTCTGTCCGTGTTATGCGACGATTTCAGTTCCTCGATCTGAGATTTTAGAGACCGTTGTCTTTCATCCTCTTTCGCCAGGATCTTTAGAAGCTCGCGATTCTCTTCTTTTAGCTCATCAATGGTTTGAAAACTTACTCTTGTTTGACCTTCAAGTGCTTCAATTTTTGACTCCAAGGCATAAATCCGGTCGTCCTTGGCTTTGGTACGCTCCTTGAAATGCTTACTTCTTGATGTGAGGTCGCTCACAGCAATCTCGTAACGAGTTTCGAGATCGATTTTATCTCTGCTTGTTTCGTTGAGACGACTTCTCAAGTCTTCGATGTCAGAGGTTAGCTTTTCGCGCCTGATATGTTCCTGTTCTTGAACGCGCTTCATCTCTTCCAGCCGGGTTTCATATTCCGACAACAAATGAAGCTTTTCAGCCATAATACTGTTGTTGCTCTGGATCGCAGTCCGGTGTTCCGCGTTTTCAGCCTCAAGAAGTGAATTTACATCTTTAAAGCTGGAGAGCTCATATTCCTGCTCATTTAGGCGTGAACGCAGTTCATCCACCTGGCCATTCAGGCTCTCAATATTCTTAACGTTTTGCGAAAGTGCAACGTGTGCTTGCTGAAGCGCTTCGCGAGTTTCTGTAAGTCGGATTTTCAGAGCATCAACTCTGGACTTCTCATCATCCAGATCGGATATAGCAATATTCAGGCTGCTCCGGGCAGTATCGAGCTCCATAGAAAGCTCACTGTTAATCCGTTCCAGTTTAGCTGTGTGATTAATATCCTGCTGCGCGTTGCTGACCAACTCACGAATGCTGGACAACCGGTTTTCTGTAAGTGTGGAAGAGGTCTTAGCTTCTGTGATGGTGTTTGCAAACTCATCAAGGCTGGATCGAATTTTTTCAATCCTGCTGATGCGTTGGATTAATTCCTGCGAAAGAGCAGGCTCTTCTCGTTTCTCAGGAACAGTTTTTTCTACAGGCAACTGCAGCTCCGGCTTGTCATCAGCCGGTTCGGTTTTTTTCCTAGAAAACAAACTATCTAATATCATAGCGGTGCACACTTTTTAAACTGACTAAATACAACGCATGCCCCAATGCGACAAATTTGTATGGACATACTGGTGGTGATTTTGGTTAAAAATCTATATACCAATAGTTGCAATATTTCGCCAGCCTAAACCATATGTTGTAAATTACTTACGTAGCGCAACTAAGTCATTGTAATTTAAATACGATTCACATTTCTGCCAAAATTGAACCAAGATTCAATTTTTGGTAGAAATACCATTTTTCGGTGAATAAATGAATATGCCGTTAACCGAAAGTAATTTCGACATATTCTCCTTTGTTTGAAGCTATGAAAATTGCCAAGTTGCACTGGTGAAAGATTCGCCCCATGCTAAAATTTTGCTTACACTGAGATATCCATGATTAGAGAGCTTGATGAAATCGATTTGAAGATTCTGCGCATCCTTCAGGAAACAGCGGACATGAATATTAACAGCATCGGTGAAAAGGTCGGCCTAAGCCATACTCCCTGTTGGAGGCGTATCAAGAAAATGCAGGAGCTTGGCGTCATAAAATCCCAGCATTGTCATCTGGATGCCGAGATGGTGGGCCTCGATGTTTCGGTCTTTGTATATGTAAGGCTCGACACCCATTCAGCGGAAGTTCTTGAGGCGTTTGAAAAAGCAACCCTGGACCTGCCTGAAATCATGCAGTGCTACACCATGAGTGGAGAGTTTGATTATCTGCTGAGGGTCGTAGTAGCTACGGTTAGAGATTACGAGAAAACCGTTAAGGGTAGACTTCTGAAACTGCCCCATGTGGGTGTAATGAATTCGCACTTTTCTCTGAACGAGATTAAAAATACAACTTCCCTCCCAATATGAATTATAAGTCTAATTTTTAAATTTTTTTAGGTTGAAAGTCTAAATCTTACGGGCAAAATCAATATTTTTGAACTGTAATTTCCGGCAAATAGCGTATTATTATTTTAGACATGTCAATCGGAGGGCCCTATGAGCGAGATAAAGCGGCAAAGCGACATTATCGCAGCAACATCAATCTCACTTGAAGACAAATACACAGCCACAGACGGCAAGGTCTTTATGAATGGTACCCAGGCTCTGGTTAGATTGCCCATGGTACAGATGCGACGGGATCGTGAAGCCGGCCTAAACACTGGTGCATTTATCTCTGGTTATCGCGGATCTCCAATTGGCGCCTACGATTTTGCCCTCCAGCAAGCCCGTAAACACTTGGACAAGCACGGTGTTGTGTTTCAGCCTGGCATAAATGAAGACCTTGCAGCAACGGCTGTATGGGGAACACAACAGATCGACACCACTCCCCTTGCAAATAAAGATGGCGTGGTCGGATTTTGGTATGGCAAAGGCCCAGGCGTGGATCGATCCGGCGACGTGTTCAAACACGCAAACTCTGCCGGCACGTCTAAACATGGTGGTGTCCTGGCCTTTGCAGGTGATGATCACACAGCAAAGTCTTCCACAGTGGCTCACCAATCAGATCATGCTTTCATGGCGGCAATAATGCCTATGCTGTTTCCCTCCAGCGTTCAGGAGTTTGTGGAACTGGGGCTACTCGGCATCGCCATGTCACGCTACTCCGGCCTTTGGGTCGGCTACAAAGTCATAGCAGACACGATTGAAACCACAGGCGTCGTTGATCTGGCTGGCGAGAGCAAACAATTCATAATCCCTGAGGGCTACGAAATACCTGAAGATGGCTTAAACCTGAGATGGCCAGACGGTATTCTCGACCAGGATGCAAGACTTCAGAATCACAAAGCTTATGCAGCAATGGCTTTCGCTCAAGCAAATGGTGTCGATCAACTCATTTACGACAGTAAGAAGCCGCGCTTTGGAATCGTCGCGTCTGGTAAGGCCTATGAAAATGTGCGTGAAGCCCTTCGCCAGATCGGAATTGACGAAAAAACTGCTGATAAAATCGGTCTGCGTCTCTACAAAGTTCGCATGCCGTGGCCTTTGGAGCCGGAAGGTATCAGAAAATTTGCGGACGGTCTGGAAGAAGTACTCGTAATTGAAGAGCGCCGTGAAGTAATCGAGCATCAGATCAAACAGCAGCTTTTCAATTGGCGTGCAGACGTACGACCTCGCATCATCGGGAAGTTCGATGAAAACGATCAGCAGGTTCTATCCCTCAGCGATGAAGTAACCGCTGGTGTGGCTGTAAGAGCCATTTCAAGCCGACTGCTTACTTTCGATCTGCCGGAGGGCATTTCCAGCCGTATCAAGCAAAAACTGGCTTACTATGACGAACGCGCAGGAATCCGCCAAAATCACGAAGCGCCCGTCACACGTACCGCACATTTCTGCTCAGGCTGCCCCCACAACACTTCAACAAAGGTGCCAGATGGAAGCCGCGCAATGGCAGGCATTGGCTGCCATTTTATGTCTGTCTGGATGAACAGAAACACAGAGACATTTTCGCATATGGGTGGTGAAGGTGTCAGTTGGACCGGATTATCCCATTTTACAGATGAGGATCATGTCTTTGCCAATCTCGGCGATGGTACATACTACCACTCAGGCTTCATGGCAATTCGCCAGGCCGTAGCATCAGGTGCCAACATCACTTACAAGGTGCTGTTCAATGATGCGGTAGCAATGACCGGCGGACAAACACATGATGGTCCACTGGATCCTCCAACAATTTCTCATCAACTGAAATCAGAAGGCGTGAAGGAAATTTGGCTGATCTCCGATGAACCGGATCGCTATGCAAGGTCCGATTTTGCTGAGGGAACTCAACTCCGTTCACGTGAGTATATCGAAGAAGTCCAGAGGCACCTGCGCAAGGTAAAGGGTTGCACAGCGATCATTTATGATCAGACTTGTGCTGCTGAACTTAGACGCCGCCGTAAGCGTGGTATGGCTCCAGACCCGGACAAGCGGGCTTTCATTAATCCACTGGTTTGTGAAGGATGTGGAGATTGCTCGGTTCAATCCAATTGTATTTCAATCGAACCCTTGGAAACAGAGTTCGGTCGGAAGCGAAAAATCAATCAATCAGCTTGCAACAAAGACTTCTCTTGTGTGGAAGGTTTCTGCCCGTCGTTTGTCACCGTGCATGGAGGACAACTCAAAAAGCCCGTGCTGCCGGAGCTTGATACAACCAAGCTTCCTGACCATGAAACACCGGTCCTCGATGGTGTTTACAACATTGCAATTACAGGTGTCGGTGGAACAGGTGTGCTAACTATTGGTGCTATTCTCGGCATGGCAGCACATATTGAAAATAAAGCAGCTATCATTCTGGATATGGCTGGCCTCGCCCAAAAAGGTGGAGCAGTCCTAAGCCACGTTCGCCTCGCATCCTCTCCTGAATTGGTTACAGCACCACAGATTGTGACAGGTGAAACCAATCTGCTGCTGGCCGCAGATACGGTGGTCGCAAGCGCACAGGGCTCAGTCGCCTTGTTCAGCCCAGAAAACACCAACGCCGTTATCAACACCCATCTCAATCCGGTTTCAAATTTCATATTTGATCGTGATTATGATTTCCGTGAAGTTGGTGTCGTGGATACAATCAAAAAGCACGTCAAAGACGAAATGGAACAGGTTGATTTCACAAAGTTGGCGGAATCCGTTTGCGGTGACGCAATTGCCACGAACATCATGATGATCGGTTATGCGTGCCAAAAAGGCCTTCTACCTGTGTCCGCTGCAGCCATTGAAAAGGCGATTGAATTGAATGCTGTAGCGGTGGCAGCAAATAAACTGGCATTCAACTGGGGAAGAAACTTTGCTGCCTTCCCGGATGAAGCTCGGAAAATTCTCGAGAGCCTGAAGGGGCAAAACAAAGAGCCGGACACACTTGAAGAAATCATCGACAAAAGGGCTGCATTCCTGGTGGAATATCAGGATCAGGCTTATGCGCAGTCCTATCGTGACTTTGTTTCAAAGGTTGAAAACACAGAAAAGGACAAGTTCGGCAAAAAGCGCGATCTAACCAACGCTGTTGCACGCAATCTGTTCAAGCTGATGTCCTACAAAGATGAGTACGAAGTGGCACGCCTCTTTACCAACGGCGACTTCGAAAAGCAGATAGCTGAAACATTTGATGGTGATTTCACACTGAATTATCATCTGGCGCCGCCAATAATCGGTTTTGGCAAGAAACCGAATGGTCGTCCACGTAAAAGGGCATTTGGTCCATGGATGATGAGAGCGTTCCGCTTGTTGGCGAAGTATAAGCATTTGCGTGGAACCAAATGGGATCTGTTTGGGCGCACAGCTGAAAGAAAAATGGAGCGGAAACTGATCTCAGATTACAGATCAGAAATGGAAGGACTGCTTGGTAAACTCAATGAGTCTAATCACCATTTTGCTGTAGCAATCGCGAGATTGCCGGATGATATAAGAGGATTTGGCCCCGTTAAAGAACTCGCTGTTAGCAAAACGGAAGATAAGCGCAAGGATCTCATGAACCAGTTTAACAAGCCGGAAGTTGCAGGCAAAGATACGAAAAAGACTGCTTCAGAGCCCGCGGAATAGGAAATATGTTAGGAGTTGATTAACCACACAACTCAGCCTCTTATTAATATAAAGACTTTACAATTGTGCCCTGAGTTAATGTATCGGGGCTCTTATCATGCAATCCAACGTATTCAAAACCGTTGCCGTACTTGCTTTTCTTGCAGGTTGTACGACCAATGGGGGTGGTACACTCTCGGATAGTCTAGGCCTAGCCAAAGATTCTGATACAACTACGGCTGGTGTCGAAGACAGAAACTCTGCAGCAAAACAATCTGAAATTGCGAAGCTGATTGAAAACGCGAACAGCGACTTTTCAAGCACTCCTGATGAGTCGCAATCCACCAAAACCGTTGTCGCCAAAAACCCTAAATCTACAAAGAAACGGATTACAGGAAAAACGGTAGTAGCCTATACTCCACCGAAGATCGGAACCGTTTTCACGTGGCAAAATAACTGGGCCAACCTGCCCAAAACCATAAGCTACAAGGTTACGGACATCAAAAATTTGGGGCCAAAGGAGTATGTGGTTTTCACATCTGTGAAAGGCTTCAAGAGCAAAACCAAGGCTTACTACGATACTACGAACTTCGCACTCAAAGGATACAGAGATGCGGAAGGCAAGGCTCTGGTCACTTATAAGCCGGTAGAGCAGCGCTATAAATTTCCGATGAAGCCGGGTGACAA
>CAWUJF010000129.1:0-7765 GCA_963922405.1 uncultured Hyphomicrobiales bacterium
CATGTCCCACCAACACAACACAGGTTCCTGTCTTCTTTGCGTAGCGGATCATGGCTTGGGCGGCACTGCGTACTTGTGTCACTGTACCCGGTGCTGAGTCAGCCAGATCAGTCCAGAGGGTTTGGATGGAATCCAGGATCAACAATGCTGGCGGATCATCGTTTTCGAGGGTTGCAATGATGTTTTCGATGCTGGTTTCTGCAGCAAGCCCAATGTTCGGGTCAATAGAACCCAGTCTCAGAGCCCGCATTCGGATTTGAGCTACAGCTTCTTCTCCAGAAACATATACAACTTTATGACCCAATCGGGCGACCGCAGCGGAAGCCTGCATCAGAAGCGTTGATTTGCCGATACCTGGGTCACCACCAACCAGCAGCGCAGACCCGCGGACAAATCCGCCTCCGGTAACTCTATCCAGTTCATCCACGCCGGTTGCAATTCGGGGTTCCTGTTCAGTCTCTCCAGCCAATGAAACAAGTTGAACAGGTGTCCCCTTTCGCATCTGCTTGCCGGGATTGGCGCCAATGCCAGATGTGGGGTTTTCTTCAACCAGTGTATTCCACTCACCGCAAGCATCGCACTTACCAGACCAACGTGGGAACGTACTTCCACAGGATTGGCAAACAAACTGAGTCTTAGACTTTGCCATTAGTGTTTGTACTCCCGCCGATATCGGCTCCCAAGAGATGTTAGAAGTTCATACCCAATTGTTCCGCAGGCTCGCGCTGCATCATCAACCGGAATGTTGGCACCAAATAGTTCCACCCATTCGCAATTGTTCAGGGTCTGATCCGGCACTTCCGTGACATCAAATGCACAGAGATCCATTGAAACACGGCCAAGCAAAGGGATTTTGTACCCATCAAGATACCCGAACCCACCTTGAGGTATTGCACCACGAACAGATACGCCTGCGCCCGAGGCTGCCCGATGGAAACCATCAGCGTATCCGGCAGAACAAACTGCGATCTTTGTTTCCCGATTGAGCGTAGCGGTAGCGCCGTAACCAACTGTTTCTCCAATTTTACCGTCACGAATCTGCAGGATCCGGGCACTAGCGGTAACAACCGGCTTCATCGGATTGGGCACATTATTAACTGCCTCACCGCCATACATGGATATCCCCGGCCGTGTTAAATCAAAATGGTAATCCGGACCCAGCATTATCCCGGCACTGTTTGCAAAAGATGCTCTAATACCAGCAAATTTTTCTTTGACAGTAACAAAGCGCTGCAATTGTTCACCGTTCATGGGATCATCAGGTTCATCACCGCATGCCAAATGTGACATCAACAAATCCGGATTCAATGCCACGATTTCGGATTGATCCGCGGCCAGGTCTATCGCTTCCTCCACATCCAGCCCAAGCCGGTTCATGCCAGTGTCCACATGAATGGCGCATGGGTTAGAGTTACCAACTTTCTGCCAAAGAGATAATTGAGTCCTGCTAGAGAGGACAGGTTTCAACCGATGTTCCAGGATCGGGTCAACTGTGTCCGGGAACAAACCATTGAGAAGATAGATATCTGCCTCTTTGTTACAAGCCCGCACTCGAGCGCCCTCATGGGCCATTGCAACAAAAAAAGTTTTGCATCCTGCTTTGGATAAAGCGGTTGCAACTGGCTCTATTCCAAGGCCGTAGGCGTCAGCTTTTATGACTGCAGATGTCTCCGCATTGCCGGAATGACTGGCCAGGGTTTTCCAGTTGGAAACCAGCGCATTAAGATCGATTTGCAGGGTTGGTGCCGTAGACATGGCAGGGGTTTAGCCTACTCCATGCGTTCGGGCAAATACTCTTCTTCAGCAATATCAGTGAATCGTGTGAATTGTGCCTGGAATCCGAGTTTTGCAGTTCCTGTCGGTCCATGTCTTTGTTTTGCGATGATCACTTCGGCACGCCCTTGAGCATTTCTCAGTTTTTCATCCCAGGTAACCCAGGCTTCAGTTCCAGGTTCAGGTTCACCGTTCTGGAGATAGTATTCCTCGCGATACACAAAGAGCACCACGTCAGCATCCTGCTCAATCGATCCGGATTCACGCAGATCCGATAGTTGAGGCCTTTTATCATCCCTGTTTTCTACCTGACGAGAGAGCTGCGAGAGTGCAATGATCGGAACATTGAGTTCCTTGCCCAGAGCTTTGAGGCCCGTGGTGATTTCCGTAACTTCCTGCACTCTGTTTCCACTGCTTTTGGACGATCCTTGCATCAGCTGAATATAGTCAACAATCAGAAGATCAAGGCCCTTTTGCCTCTTCAACCGTCTGGCTCTGGCTGCCAGTTGTGCAATTGAAATACCACCGGTTTCATCGATATAGAGCGGGATCTTAGACATTTCATTGGCACAAATGGTCAGTTTGGTAAAATCTGCTTCCGTGATTTCACCACGACGGATTTTACTGGATGAGACTTCTGCTTGTTCGGAAATGATCCTTGTTGCGAGCTGTTCGGCGGACATCTCCAGTGAGAAGAAGCCAACGACACCACCTTCAAGTGAATTTGGTGAACCATCGGCGGCAACATCGTCCCGGTGATTGTGCGCTACATTGAAAGCAATATTTGTGGCGAGAGATGTTTTACCCATACCAGGACGTCCCGCCAATACAATCAGATCTGAAGGTTGGAGACCGCCCATTCGATTATCAAGTGCAGCGATATCAGTCGGCATGCCGGAGAGCGCGCCATCTCTCTGATATGCCGCTGCTGCCATATCCAAGGCGATGTTCATGGCATTATTAAAGGTACTGAAACCGGCGTCACTGCCACCCTTTTCCGCCAGATCAAACAGACGCCGTTCTGCGTCCTCAATCTGATCGGAAGGCGAATTTTCAACCGGGGCATCAAAAGCCACGTTCACCATGTCTTCGCCAATGCCAATGAGGCTACGTCGAGTGGAAAGATCGTAAATGGACCGCCCGTAATCTTCTGCATTGATGATTGTTGTAGCTTCTGCGGCAAGGCGGGCCAGATATTGACCAATTGTCATATCATTGGCGATTTTATCATCAGCGGGAAGAAACGTTTTGATTGTTACAGGATTAGCCGTCTTGGTCGCCCGAATCATTTCAGAAGCAACCTTGTAAATCTCCGAATGTAGAGCCTCGTAGAAGTGCTCCGGCTTCAAAAAATCTGAAACCCGATAATAGGCATCATTGTTGACAAGAATTGCACCAAGCAATGCCTGTTCTACCTCAATGTTATGAGGTGCTTGCCTATAGCTGGCATCGTTATTTCCGCTAATGCTGATAACAGTCTCTGACATTCGAATTCCCCGTTAATCCCTGCGCCCAATAACCACTTTCACTTTGTCGGGGTAAAGGCTGTGGGAGTGACTGTTCCCATTTTGCCCGTTGTTCACAGGAGAAAAAAATATCATCAAATTTTTTTTCGCAACTTGACAAACATAGCCGATTCGCAAGCACAAAAAAACGCGGATCTGGTCAGATCCGCGCTTACTGATTCGGTATCAGCAAATTGGATTAAGCTTTATCAGCTTCTTCCTCTGCTGCTTCTTCAGCAGGTGCTTCTTCTTCAGTTACATCTGCATCATCATCACCTTCGCGTTCCTCGAACACTTCGGAAAGATCAATGTCATCTTCATCAAAGTCTACTGCGTCATGTTCGAACTGCTCGTCGCGGGCTGTTAGATCCTCACCAGCTGCCTGACGCTCTGCTTCATCCTCAGAACGAGCAACGTTAACGGTGATGTTTGCGTCCACTTCCGGGTGAAGAATGAGCTGCAGGTCATGCAGACCAATCACTTTAATTGGATTGGTAAGGTTTACCTGATTACGGGCAACTTTAAAGCCGTTCTCATCCAGAGTTGCTGCAATGTCACGTGTGGAAACAGAACCGTAAAGCTGTCCTGTTTGACCTGCTGAACGGATGATAACGTAGGTGTTGCCATCAAGATTAGCTTTAACTTTTTCCGCTTCGGTCTTGCGTTCTTCATTGCGTTTTTCAAGATCAGCACGTTGTGAATCAAATGCTGCCTTGTTCGCTTCGTTTGCGCGAAGAGCTTTGCCCTGCGGCAACAGGAAGTTACGAGCGTAACCTGACTTTACAGTCACAATATCGCCCATGTGGCCGAGTTTTGCGATGCGTTCTAGTAGAATGACTTCCATTGAATTTTCCTTTCAACTTGAATTTATGTCCCGTCATCAACGGGAGTTATTGGTGTATTTGACAAAGCTCTCATGATGCCGCCGATCGCAAAAAAGAAGAGTGGCAGATAGAAGAGCAAAATTATGAGGTAAGTGGCCACAAGAAGTGGGAAGCCAATATCGGTCTTGCGAACTTTCAGATGAAGTGCTGCCAAACCGAGAAGCGAAAACGCCATCATAAAGCTTCCAGCTATGACCGTCGCAATCTGAAGCAGGGCACCGCTGAGAACCAACGTACCAAGAAGACTGAACAGCAATATACCAACCGCGATTTTTGGAAGATTTGCAGTCATCGGCAAATCATCCTTTGGTCGAGGCATCATTTTTGAAGCCCGACACACGACGCTGGCCAAGTGTAGATTTGTAACGTGAACGATAAGCCACATGCCAGCAAACATGAAGGGTAGAACAGCCAGAACTGCTGCTGCCGCCTCTTTCAATCCATCCTCATCCAATGCAGCGAGATCCGGAGTTTGTCTTGCATATTCCCGGAATGCCGCTTCGATTTGAGGTAAAAGCTCATCTGTCTGGTAGCCACCAATAAATCCCATCGCAATGATGCCGACCGACAGCAATGCCGTTAAGTTGAAAAACAATAAGGGCAGCGGGTACCAGTCCATTGTGCCGTCTTCATTTTCCTGTGCAAGATTTGCCTGATGGGCGATGACGGATGCTGGAATCGAAACTATCAGGCCCATTACAACTGCTGCCTGTGGGCCAACTAACGTTGATGTGGCTACAATTGCCAGAATGGAAGATCCAATCCCGACACCAGTTCCCCATGAAAGGGTAGCCACATAAATTGGGAAACTGGCCACCAAGAGCAATAAAATACCGCCCGAACCCGCGCGACTCGCTGCGGCAAATGCGAGTGTCGTCGCAATTCCGGCTGCAATAATCACCAATATGGACTTCGGGTTCATCGTTTCGCTGTCCTGTTTCCGGGCCATGCCCAAACAGTTAGAGGCATATACCCCAACATGGTTTCATTTATGCCCACTACAGGGGCTATGTGAGAGGGAACCGAGGCTCCCTCCTGCACTTTGTATTTTCCGATTACGTACGGAAGCAATCCCAAGAAACGAGCACGCTTGATAGCCTGTGCAAGTTCTCTTTGTTTCTTCTGGCTTACAGCTGAGATACGGGAAGGAACGATTTTTCCACGCTCAGAAATGTAACGCTGAAGCAGCTTTGTGTCTTTATAATCGATCTTCGGCGCATTTGGTCCTGTAAACGGGCAGGATTTGCGACGACGATTAAATGGGCGGCGACCGCCTGATGTTGATGCAATAGCCATAATTTATTCCCCAGTCTCAGCTGAACTGTCAGCTTCTTTTGCTGAATTTCTGTCTTCACGTGGGCCACGATCATCACGACGTGGGCGATCATCGCGGTCAGCCTTCTTCATCATTGCTGAAGGACCTTCTTCATGCTCTTCAACCTTGATGGTCATATAACGAAGAATGTCTTCGTTGATGCGCATTTGACGTTCCATTTCAGCGATAGCTGCAGCAGGTGCGTCCACATTCATGTGAAGGTAGTGTGCTTTACGGTTTTTCTGGATACGGTAGGCTGAAGTACGTAGACCCCAGTTTTCCACTTTTCCAACCGTACCACCGTTTTCTTCAAGAACAGACTTGAACTGCTCCACAAGCGCTTCAGCTTGCTGGCTGGAAATGTCCTGGCGCGCCAGGAATGTGTGTTCATATAGTGCCATTGATGGGCCCTTTCCTTTTCAATCTTTCAGGTCAACTGCGCAAAGCCTTCACGCCGCCTTTTCAATTGCGTTTATCGCAATCCGGAAAGGCTTGGTTGAGCGGTCGAGAGCGGAGACACGGAAGGACGAAACATCTTGTATTTCTCAGGTTCTAAGAACCTGCCTACGTTCAGCCACCAGCAATTGATCCTGTTCGGAGGTTCAATAGTGGGAAAGATCGCCAATTGCAAGCTAATTTTCATTCATTTCTATTGGTCCTGCTTGAGTTGTCATAAGCTTTACTGGATTTTCACCTGTGGCTTATTTTATATATCAAATCACCTTTGAACTAATGGAGGCATGTTTTGACACACAAACTGCTTGCAACAGTGTTTTTTTCTGCCGTTATGGCATTCATAACAATTCCTGCATTTGCATTTGAAATTCCTCCATACAAAGAGCGCTTGTTTAAATACAGAAAGCCTTTGGAAGTTAAGGATAACGGCGATTTTCTGCGCCTACCTTACGACCCCAAGAGAGATATAAATCAGCGGGACGAGATGCCGGTCCGCAAGGTAAAGGGCAAATACGTGTCCTCAAAACCCAAGCGTCACCAACAGGATATTGCTATTCAGGCAAATGGAAGACAAGTCACGCATTTCGCTGTGGGCGCGCTCAATGGCAATGCATCCATGACGGTCATCTTTCTGCACGGGCGTGACGGCAGCCGGCATTTGGGATTTTCTGATGAGAAGTTTGGTGGCAACTTCAATCGGGTGAAAAATCTGATGTTTCGCAACAATGGTATCTATATCAGCTCAGATTTTATGAATTTCGAGGATGAAGGCCGCCAGGATATCACAGCGCTTGTTGAACACTATCGGGCAAAAACCAATGGAAAACTTGTCATTGCATGCGGGTCTATGGGAAGTTTTTTATGCTGGAGATTGATGAAGAACTCAAAAGCCAGTTCCATGATCGATGCCTATGTGATCATGGGTGGTTTTCCAGACCCCAGCTTTGTTAAAACCGGCAAGATCACAGTGCCAAAAGGCAAGAAACCTATCTATTTTGCCCATGGCAGCATTGATGCCGTATACAAATGGGAAAATACCTACAATTTCTACAAAGGCTTAAGGGCCAAATCCCCTGGATATCCAGTTCGTATGGCACTCTTTAATGGAGGGAAACACGGGACCCCAGTCCGTATGATTGACTGGAGAGTAGCGCTTAATTGGATTGCTGCTCAATAAACCCTAGTCTTCCATTTGCATTAATTTGTAATTGATGGAGTCAATAAGGGCCTGAAATGAAGCATCTATGATGTTGTCTGACACTCCCAGTGTTGTCCAGCGCTCACCGTTTCCATCTATTGAGTCTATCAAAACCCGGGTTATGGCTTCTGTACCGCCGTTTAGAATACGTACCTTGTAATCTACCAGCTCCAGATCTTCTATTTTTTCCTGATACTTCCCGAGATCTTTGCGTAGGGCATTGTCGAGCGCATTCACAGGCCCCGCCCCTTCAGCTACTGACAATAACGGCTCACCATCGACCGTGAGCTTAACAACCGCCTCAGAAACAGTAACTATTTCACCTAAGGCATTGAATCTGCGCTCCACTTGAACCCTGAAACTATCTATCTGGAAAAATTCCGGCACGCGGCCCAAATGTCTCCGCGCCAGGAGTTCGAAACTGGCATCGGCGGCTTCATAGGCATAACCTTCTGCTTCCCGTTCCTTGACGATTGCAATGAGGCTATCGAGTTTTGGATCGCTCTTGGAGACTTCGATGCCCCGTTTGGCCAGAAGATCCAGAAAATTGGATTTACCCCCCTGATCGGAAACCATGACCCGGCGATGATTGCCGATCGCTTCCGGTTTCACATGTTCATAGGTTTCCGGCTCT
>CAWUJF010000130.1:0-7759 GCA_963922405.1 uncultured Hyphomicrobiales bacterium
GGCAAAGACATGACTGCTGATGTCCGCCGCGATTTTGTGCTGCCAATGATGGTTTGTGCAGTATTTCTTGCAGCGCTTTTGTTCAGTTATCCGTGGTGGGTGTTATCAACAATCGCCGTAGGATATCTCACGACCATCCCGTTCTCGTACCGCTCCTGGCATACCCATTTAGCTGGTGAAGATAAATAAGGTTCAACAAGAATTGGATGCAGCTTTATTCAGCTGCATCCACAATTTTGATATCCGATTGACCGGTACCGGTCTTCTTGGTCGAAGTTTTTCTGCGGGGACTAGCTGCTTTCTTGACCGGCACTTTGCGTTTTCTTGGAATACGCGCAGCTGCAGGTTTTTTCTTCGGAGGCTCTTCAACAATTTCTGGCTCTGGCTCGGGAGTCGGTGCTTCAACCGCGATATCTCCAGTACCTACAGGAACAGCTAATGCCCCGGCCATCACAGGCTCTTGAGCAACAGTAGCAGGTTTACGTCGGAACAGCGAGCCAATCCACTTGCCGGAATTCACCACATTGGTGGGGAATGCAAGCATTACCGGGATCAGGAACAAGGTCAGAATGGTTGAGAATGCCAATCCAGAAATAATTGCAATAGACAACTGAACCCACCAAATCGCTGTAATCGAGCCAACCGAGATGGTTTGCGCAAAAAAGTCGAGATTGACCTGCATTGCCATTGGCACCAGTCCCATTATGGTTGTGATCGTTGTCAGCATAATAGGACGCATGCGCTGGCCAGAGGTCTTGAGGATGGCGTCGTGTACACTCGCTCCCTCTTCCCTGAGCCGGTTGTAGGTATCAATCAAAACAATTGCATTGTTCACGACAATACCTGCAAGCGCGATGATGCCGGTTCCAGTCATGATAATCGAGAATTTTTGCCCGAATATCAGCATACCGATCAAGACACCAACTACGGCAAGAATGACCGTCGATAGCGTCAATACCGTCTGATAAAATGAATTGAACTGGGTAACCAGAATTATAAACATCAGGAACAGCGCGCCAGCGCCAGCCTTTGCCAGAAACTCTCCGGATTCTTTCTGCTCTTCATCGGCACCGCGGAAGCGGAATGTAATCTGCTCCGGCCATTCTTGCGAGTCCAGCCAGGTCTGGATTTCCTGAACCTTCTCATCAGGTGTGAGACCGTTTTCCTTGGCCTCATCAAGCAAGTTGGCTTTAACATCCATTGCATAAAAACCATCGCGACGGGTGATTGTACCGATTTTATGCTGCGGCTTCACTTCAATGAAGTTAGAGATGGGAACCTGACCATTTGGTGTACGTAATCTGAGTTCACCCAATCGATCCAACGCTCGCTCACCTTCCGGCAACCTCACTCTGATATCGATTTGTTCATCTGATGAGTTGGGGTTTGCTGTGCCAATAAGGGTCCCGTTGGTAATCAACTGGATCATTGCGCCCAAAGCAGGGATACTTGCATTATACCGGCCAGCTTCTTCACGGTTTACGGTCAATTGCCAGTCGATGCCTGGAAGTGGCCTGCTGTCTTCAATATCCTGGAAATTCTCTATCTGATCGAATTTTGCACGTACTTTCGCAACATTTGCGAGAAGCATGTCATAATCAGTAGACTTTACCTCCAGACGGACATCTTTACCGGTTGGTGGACCACCTTCGATCTTTCTCAACTCAACCTTAATACCAGGAATATCAGCTGTTTCAGCTCTGATTTCTGCGAAGATATCAACGGCACGGCGACGCTCGGAAAAGTCCTTCAACTCGATGGTCATGGTAGCGATCACATCTGCCGGCAAATCCTGAGGCAATGAAGGGTTGAACCCTCCGCCTCCACCACCACCAGGTGCAGTTGCAGTCATGACGACATTGTCGATGCCTCTGATCTTGAGGACTTCTTCTTCAACACGGATACCGATATCGCGGATGTCAGAGCCTGAAAGGTTGCCCCGCGCTGATACAAACAACAGGGCAATGTCTGGCTCTTCATCAACGAAGAACTCCACACCTGCATTGTTTTTGCCAAAATAATCAAAAGTGAAAACAGTAATCGCGGCAACTGCAACGATAACGACGATGTTGCCTACGAGATTGCTCATAGCTGCACGCAACCACCAGAGGTAATAACCAATGATACCGGTTACCTTTTTGATGACAAGCGGTTCACGAGATGCCAACTGAATTGCGTTTTCGTTCACAGGTGTAGGTTTGCCTTCATTGCGGCGGGCGAAGTAACCTGAAACAATCCAGGTCACCATGCCGACAAGAAATGCAAGTGCCCCAGCTATCAAGAAAGGAAGCTGTCCAGCCACAACACCGGATTGCCTGGTGATTTCACCCGCAACGTTTCCCGGTAACAACGGAGTAAGTGCGTAGAACCCGATCAAACCGGCAAACGTGGCTGCCAAAGCAGTTTTCAAAATCCGGGCATATCGATCAATTACCCGTCCAATCTGGCCAAATAATACGCCAGCGGTCGGCATGAAAATCAGCGCAGTCATCAATGAAGCTGACAAAACGATGATTACCATGATTGGCAGATAACTCATGAATTCGCCTGGTACACCTGGCCACAACAGAAGTGGCAGGAATGCAGCCAGCGTAGTGGCGGTAGATGATACCACAGGCCAGAACATCAGCTTTGCTGCACGGGGATAGGCTTCTTCGGGAGACATTCCCTCTGCCATTTTTCGATCTGCATATTCGGTTACAACAATCGCACCGTCCACCAGCATACCAACGGTTAACACCATACCGAACATGACCATCATGTTAACGGTGAGGCCAACACCAGAGAGGATAAGGAAACCGATCATGAAAGATGTGGGGATTGCGAGACCTACCAGGAGACCGGAGCGTACGCCCAGAGAAGCTACAACAATGATCATTACAAGCACAATAGCGGTCATGATCGCTGACTGGAGTGACCCCAGCACTTCGTAGATGAAGCTCGATTGGTCGATCATGTAGTTCACTTTAATCGTGTCCGGCCAGTCTTTGGTGAACTCCTCGACCACGCGTCTTACTTCTTTGTTATTCTCGATGATGTTTGTACCAATACGCTTCACGACTTCAAGCGACATTGCAGGCTTACCGTTCACACGTGTGAAGCTGGAAGCATCTTTGAAGGTGCTGCGGATCTCAGCAACTTCGCCGAGAGTTACGACCCCCTCGCCATTTTGCTT
Source organism: uncultured Hyphomicrobiales bacterium (assembly GCA_963922405.1). GTDB lineage: Bacteria > Pseudomonadota > Alphaproteobacteria > Rhizobiales > Rhizobiaceae > JAALLB01. Next base: position 3,176 of record CAWUJF010000130.1, read on the forward strand.
GATTGGAATTTCGTAGACGTCTTGCGGTGTTTTCACCAATCCGGGAACTTCGAGGTTGAACCTCGCATTTCCGTCATCGATAAAGCCGGCTGGAACCAACTGGTTGTAACTCGATACCGCAGTCAGCAATTCTTCCTGCGTAATATCGTATGACTCAAGTTTCTGAAGATCGAGAAGAACTTCTATCAGTTCTTCTCGAGTGCCGTTGAGTGTAGCTTCCCTTACAGATGAAATTGCTTCCACTTCATCCTGCAACCGTTTGGCAAGATTGAATAAAGTCCGTTCAGGTACGTTACCTGAAAGAGTTACAATTATAGTCGGTTGTAGAGCAAGGTTTGTGGCAAAGATTGCAGGTTCTTCTGCATCTGCCGGCAACTCAGCCTGTGCAATATTTACTTTGTCCCGGATGTCGGCGAGAACTTTGTCTTTGTCAGTACCTATCTGGAATTCCAGAACAATCGAGGCGTAGCTTTGTGCAGCAATTGAAGTAAGTTCCTTCAATCCTTCAAGCCCACGCAATTCGATTTCCATAGGCCTGACGAGCAGTCTTTCTGCATCTTTAGGCGAAATACCTTGCTGCGTTATGTTTACCGCATATACCGGTACGTCGATATCCGGATTAGCTTCTTTGGGAATACTGATATAGGTCAGTATCCCGGCTACCACCATGACAACCATCATGGTGAGAACGGTTCTTGGTCTGCTTAGAATAGTTTCAAGCATTCCGGTCATTGTTGTACTCCGGTATTAATTGCAGCGCTTACTATCGCTTCCTCAACAGGCTGAACCTTCTCGCCTGATATTACGTATTCCTGTCCACGTGTGATAATACGTGCACCTTTCTTCAATCCTTCTACCCAGAAGCCCTGTTTGGTTTGGGATATGATTGTTATCGGATTGAATACTACCTGATCTTGTTCATCCACCAGCTTGAGACCAACTTCACCTGTGTCTGCGAGTGTGATCCAGGACGGAGATATCAAGAATGAGTCCTTTGCAGGAAGCTCGATTGATGCCGTAGCTGTAAGGCCGTCTCGGACGTCTTCACCCGCTTCATCAAGGCGAATCTCCGTTAGGAACGTACGAGTAGCCGGGTCTGCAGCAGCAGCGATATATGTGATTGTACCTTTGGTCCTTACACCCGTGATAAGCTCTACACCTGCACTCATATTGGTTTTAACAGAAGTAATATCTGCTTCAGAAAGTTGTCCTGTGAAAAACATCGGACTTGTATCAGCCACGGGGATGCAAGTGCTGCCGACGCTCATGACATCGCCGGCTTCTGCGATCGGATCCATCACGGTTCCAGAAGCCGTGGCTGTGATGTTTGTATATTCAAGTTCAATTTCTGCCTGGCGCTTTTCGGCTTTGGCTGCGTTCAGATCAAACAGTATCTGACGTGCTTGAGTGTCGGTAGCAAAACCCTGTTTCACGAGCTTTTGGTTTGCGTCATAAAGAGCCTGGGTTTGCTGCAGCCTGGCTTCCACACGTTCCATATTGGCTTCACGGGCACCTCTTGCAAGCTGACAGACCAACTGCCCTTCCTTGACAAAATCACCGCGTTTGACAAAACGCTTCTCAAGCACACCAGCAGTTTCGGCGCGGATAGGAATAATCGCTTCAGCCTTGGTGCGACCACGCAAAACCACATTGCGAATGCGTTGTGTGGGTTCAATGGTCGTAACCGCCACCTTGAACAATTCACTGCTGGTTTCAGCTTCGCGTTCAGCGATTGGCTTGCTTTCTACCGTCGGCTCACCATTACCACCGATACGAATTTCACCTTCATACATCCACGCACCGATTGCCAGCGTGATAAGGAGCGCTAGAATGTGCGAACCTCTTATTGTGAAAGTCATTGTTCTTTACCTTGCCTAACTCTTTGTTGATCCTTGGGAGGATGTTTACTCTGCAGCCTCTTCCAATGACGGGTTAACCCCAGCCATCGCTACAAGACTGTCTTTATTAGCCTTCAAAAATTCCAGATCGGCACGTTTTACGTGTTCTCCGTAGCTGGTGATCCATTGTGTTGCAGGATGATCGCAACCTGCTCGCAGCTCTCCAATGATACGAAGAATATTCTCCATCTCATCTATGCGCTGGTCGATCGCATTTTCAATTACCTTGGGGGTAGTGAGACCCGCACACATGGCAATCAAAAGAAATTCTGACTTGAACTTGTCCTTTTGCGGCGCAACAGAGAGCGTAGAGATAAACTCTTCACGTCCTTTGTCTGTGATTGAATAGACTTTCTTATCAGGCTTCCCGCTTTGGGCCTCTGATCTGCCTTCTACAAGACCGTCTGCTTCCAATTTTGCCAATGTGGGGTAGATCGAACCATAACTGATATCAACAAAGTAGCTGAACGCCCCTTCGCTCGATTCTTTTTTGATTTCGTAGCCGCTTGCATCCTCAAAATTCAAAATGGCCAGAATTAATGATTGTGTATTCATCTTGTTTTTCCCGCTCGTCGACTAAGCGCAGAAAATTCTGCTCTGTCGGAATTATATATCTCGAACCGACATATTCATTTCTGACATATATTGTTCCGATATATATCATTCAAGCATAATTGTGAAGATTTTTTGACAACGGCGGGCGTATTAGAGCATATAACACTTAACCCAGCGTAAATTTATGTGTATCAGGCACACAATATCCGCAGTTGCTGATATAAAATAAAGCTTATATATCAAACTGATAGGTTCTAAAGCAGTTATTATCTGCTAAATGTGTGTCCGTTTTCGGACAATTCACCTGCGACCAATTGCAACAGACTGTCTGAAATTTCTGACGGGTGAGCAATGGTGTCCGGATCCTCACCAGGCATTGCAGCAGCCCGTAGTGCGGTGCGCATAGCGCCCGGATTGAGCATATTGATACGCATGTCTGTGCGTTCGCATTCAGAAGCCCAGGTCTTGATCATTGCCTGGAGTGCAGCCTGTGAGGTGGAATAAGGTCCCCAGAAAGGTTTGCATGCGTCCGGTGCATTGGAAACCAGAAAAACTACTCTCGCTGCGTCGGCTTCTCTTAGCAGTTGTGATAATGAACCTATCAAGCGCCAGTTTGCCACCACGTTCAAATTCATGGTTTTTTCAAATGATTTGGGCTCTATGTGCTCCAGAGGAGACAGGTCACCCAGCATACCTGCATTTGCTACTAAGATATCCAGCTTGCCCCATCTATCGTGAATAGATGCGCCCAGCCGGTCTATCGCCTCAAAATCGAGTAGATCAAACGGTACCAGGGTTGCACTGCCGCCCAAGGACTGAATTTCATCATCCAGTTCTTCCAATCCACCAACTGTTCTCGCCGTGGCAATCACATGGGCTCCAGCCTTGGCAAGAGTCAAAGCAGAATGGTAGCCGATACCGCGCGAGGCACCGGTCACGAGCGCCAGTTTTCCTGAGAGATCCGGCAAGAATTAACCCTTTGCTTCGGAAAGAAGTGACAGATGGGAGATGTTGTCCCGGTCATCATGATCTGTAAGCCCGGTGGGATATTCACCGGAGAAACAAGCGTCACAATATTGTGGTGAGTCATTATCACGGCCCGCTTCACCGGCGGCGCGATACAATCCATCAAGCGAGATAAATCCAAGTGAATCCACCCTGATGAATTCTCTCATCTCTTCTATGTTCATGCGTGATGCCAGCAGTTTGTTTTTCTCCGGCGTGTCCACGCCATAAAAACAGGAGGCCATGGTTGGAGGACTTGCAATGCGCATGTGAACTGATGAGGCACCGGCCTCTCTTACCATTTGAACGATCTTTTGGGATGTGGTGCCACGGACGATTGAGTCATCGACCAATACAACGCGTTTGCCTTCGATCATTTTCCGGTTGGCGTTGTGTTTCAACTTCACGCCCATATGACGGATGGAGTCTGATGGCTGAATAAAGGTCCGCCCCACATAGTGATTACGGATAATTCCAAGCTCAAACGGCAGGCCCGCACCTTGTGCATATCCAATCGCAGCCGGCACGCCTGAATCGGGTACCGGAACAACAAGGTCTGCTTCAGCAGGTGATTCTTTAGCCAGCTCAACGCCGATCTGTTTCCTGACTTCGTAGACGCTTTTGCTTTCAATCGTTGAATCCGGTCTTGCGAAGTAGACATATTCAAAAATGCACAGCCGCTTCTTTTCTTCTTCAAACGGACGCATGCTACGGATCCCGCGGTCAGTGACAATAACCAACTCACCAGGTTCGATGTCCCGCACAAAGCGTGCGCCGATAATGTCAAGCGCGCAGGTTTCAGAAGCCAGGATGTAAGAGCCGTCCAGATCCCCCAAAACAAGCGGCCTGATGCCACGGGCATCACGACAGCCGATAAGTTTCTTGTTTGTCAAACCTACAAAGGAGAAAGCACCTTCCAATCGACGCAAGGCTGACTGCAGGCGGTCAACGAACATGGGTTCTTTGCCCATGGCGATAAGATGTAGAATAGTCTCCGTATCGGAAGTAGACTGGAATATCGCCCCTTCCCGTTGCAACTCAGCACGCAACGTCATCGCATTGGTGATGTTGCCATTGTGGGCTACAGCGAAGCCGCCGCCAGAAAACTCTGCAAAGAAAGGCTGAA
>CAWUJF010000131.1:0-7702 GCA_963922405.1 uncultured Hyphomicrobiales bacterium
TTGGAAGTGGCTGCTTCAGGCAACACTAACAAGGAAATAGAGGCGATCATTCCGAACTATTCCGGGCTCAAGGATTACCAATCCCAAGGCGGTTACACTATTTGGAATAAAGTCCGTGAAGGTGGCTATGAATTTGATTCTATTCTGGAAACCCTGAAAGAGTCCGGATTGCGTGGGCTCGGTGGAGCCGGTTTCCCATCCCATATGAAATGGAAATTTGTTCGCGGATATGAAGGTCCTCGTCTCATGACCATCAATGGTGATGAGGGAGAGCCAGGTACTTTCAAGGACCGTTACTATCTTGAGCGTGACCCTCATCGCATGTTTGAAGGTGCCCTGATTGCAGCCCACTTTGTGGAAGCAGAACGGATTTATCTCTATATGCGCGATGAGTACCCGGCAGTGCTGGAAATTCTCCGTCGCGAAATTGCTGCCCTTGAAGAAGCAGGTATCTGTGAAAAAGGCTTCATAGAACTGCGCCGTGGTGCAGGTGCTTATATTTGTGGTGAAGAATCCGCCATGATTGAATCAATCGAGGGTAAACGCGGGTTGCCCCGGCACCGCCCGCCGTACATCGCTGAAGTCGGTGTGTTCGGCAGACCCACACTAAACCACAATGTGGAAACCCTTTGGTGGATCCCTGACATCCTCAAAAACGGGCCTGAATGGTTTGCCTCCCAAGGCAGCGAAGGACATCCGGGACCTCGTTCCTGGTCTGTGTCAGGTCGCGTGAAAAATCCAGGCGTGGTGCTTGCACCTGCCGGTGTTACGATCAAAGAGCTTATTGAAGACTATTGCGGTGGCATGGAAGACGGGCACACCTTCAAAGCATATTATCCTGGTGGTGCCTCTGGTGGCGTTTTACCAGCAGAAATGGATGACCTTCCATTGGATTTCGGAGAGCCACTCGCTTCTCTGGGTTCCTTTGTTGGTTCCCATGCGGTTGTCGTCTTGTCTGATCAAGACAATATCAAAGACGCTGTGTTGAACACGCTGAAATTCTTCAAGCACGAATCCTGCGGGCAATGCACACCGTGTCGTGGTGGTACTGAAAAGATGGTTGCCATGTTGTCGAAGCGTGGAGATTTAGATGAAGATGCAATCCGCGACCTGGAGGTCGTAATGCGCGATGCGTCGATTTGCGGTCTCGGCCAGGCAGCACCTAATCCGGTAAATCATCTATTGAAATATTTCAGGGATGATCTGTGATGTTAAAAGCCACGGATGAGCTACAGGTGGATAACGATAAGGTCCGAGTCACCCAATGGACATTTGCACCGGGAGCGGAAACCGGTGAGCACATCCATGAATATGACTATGTGATCATTCCCAACGATACCGGAAAAATAAAAATCATCGACCCTTCAGGACAATCCAGCATTGTGGATATAAACAAGGGACAATCGTATTTCAGATCCAAAGGTGTTCATCACAACGTGGTCAGCATCAATGAGTTTGAATTCTCATTTGTGGAAGTGGAGCTAAAACAATGACCGCATACGTAATCGCCCGAGTTGAAGTGAGCGACCCGGAACGTTGGATGGAATATGCAAAGGCTGCATCTCCTGCAGTGGCGCAATATGGCGGCAAATACATTGCACGTGGTGGAGCAGTCGAAGGTTTGGAAAACCATGAAGATGAAGGCAAACGCGTGGTCATTCTTGAATTTCCTGACATGGATAAAGCACGAGAATGGTATAATTCAGCCGAGTATCAGGCTGCCAAAGCTAAGCGTGAAGGCGCAGGCTTTGCACGGTTTATGATTGTAGATGGATACGAAGGATAATTTTCCTCGAAATTTTGATGTTATGGAGTAAGTCCTAATGACAAACCAGATCAAATTCACCCTGGACGGCAAAGAAGTTACTGCCTCTGAAGGAGAAAGCATTTGGGACGTGGCAAAGCGTGAAGGCACGCGTATCCCGCATTTGTGTCATCTGGATAAGCCAGGATACCGATCTGACGGTAATTGCCGTGCGTGCATGGTTGAGATCGAAGGCGAACGCGTTCTTGCAGCGTCATGCATCCGGACACCGACAGAAAACATGGTTGTAAACACCGATACGGAACGGGCAGATAAATCCCGCAAAATGGTGTTTGAAATGCTGGCAGCAGACATGCGCCCAAGAGAAGAAAGTCCTGATAATCAGTCAGATTTCTGGATCTGGGCTGAAAGCATGGGGATTTCCGGTTCAGACCGTTTTGACAGCAAGTTTGATGACGGCCATCACGTGGAATTCGACATCTCCAATCCAGCAATCGCTGTAAACATGGATGCATGCATTGCTTGTAATGCGTGTGTGAGAGCATGCCGCGAAGTTCAGGTAAACGATGTGATCGGCATGGGGGAGCGTGGTTCTCATTCAGTTCCCGTATTCGACCTTTCAGATCCCATGGGCAACTCCACTTGTGTGACATGCGGTGAATGTGTCCAGGCCTGTCCAACCGGTGCTCTATACGAAAAAACTCTGATGGATTCAGAGTACAAAAAGCGGGAAATCGTTGAGTTCGACAAGGTTGTGGATTCAGTTTGCCCGTTCTGCGGTGTTGGTTGCCAGACTTCTGTTGCGGTTAAAGACAACAAGATTGTTCAGGTGGATGGCCGCAATGGACCAGCAAATGAAAATCGCCTCTGCGTAAAAGGTCGTTTCGGCTACGACTATGCCATGAGCTCGGAGCGTCTTACAAAGCCGCTGATCCGTAAAGAGGGTGCACCGAAAGCTGGTGACATGGACATGCGCTTCATGAAAGTGGAAGACGTATTCCGAGAAGCAAGCTGGGAAGAAGCACTGGAACTGGCCGCTTCCGGTTTGAAGAATATTCATGATGAAAAGGGTGGACAGGCTCTGGCCGGGTTTGGTTCAGCCAAGGGTTCAAACGAAGAGGCATATCTTTTCCAGAAATTTATCCGCCAGGGTTTCGGCACTAACAACGTTGATCACTGTACCCGTCTTTGTCATGCATCTTCTGTTGCGGCATTGTTGGAGGGTGTGGGGTCAGGCGCTGTATCGGCACCTTTCACGGACGCCAACAAATCCGACTGCATGATCGTGATTGGTGCAAGACCAACTACGAACCACCCGGTTGCGGCAACCTATTTCAAACAGGCAGCCAAAGAAGGCAGGAAGCTTATCGTAATGGATCCAAGAAAACAGGATCTGATGCGTCACGCCTCACATGCACTTCAATTCAAGCCTGGCACAGACGTAGCGATGCTAAATGCTATTCTTCATGTGATCATCGAAGAAAACCTCTATGACGAGCAGTATATTCAGGCAAATGCCTCCGGCTTTGATGCGCTGAAAGAAAAGGTCAAGGACTTCTCTCCTGAAGCAATGAGCGAAGTCTGCGGCATCGAAGCTGACGTGTTGAGGGATGTGGCAAGAGTTTATGCCACTTCGGAACGCTCAATCATCTTCTGGGGAATGGGTGTATCACAGCATACCCATGGTACTGACAATGCTCGTTGCTTGATTGCAATGGCACTGATCACAGGTCAGGTTGGGCGCCAGGGAACGGGTCTACATCCGCTGCGTGGTCAGAATAACGTTCAGGGTGCATCAGATGCGGGTCTGATCCCGATGATGTATCCGGACTACCGTCATGTGGAGAAGGAAGATGTCCGTGCTGACATGGAAGATTTCTGGGGCCGGACACTTGACCCGAAACGTGGACTTACAGTCGTAGAAATTGTGGATGCCATTCATGCCGATGAAATCACCGGTATGTATATCATGGGTGAAAATCCGGCCATGTCAGATCCAGATCAACAACATGCCCGTGGTGCTTTGGCCAAGCTTGAGCATCTTGTGGTTCAGGATATCTTCCTTACCGAAACCTGTTGGCATGCGGATGTTATTTTACCAGCATCAGCACATGCCGAAAAACTTGGTACCTACACAAACACTAACCGTCAGGTTCAGTTGGGCAGGCCGGCTTTGGACCCACCCGGAGAAAGCCGTCAGGATTGGGAGCTGATTGTCGAGCTTGCAAATAGAGTGGGCCTGGATTGGCAGTACGACAATGTGGGTGAAGTTTATACGGAAATGGCAGCGAAGATGAATTCGCTCAATTACATTTCCTGGGAGCGTCTCAACGAAGAAGATTGCGTTACATATCCGGTAGATGAGCCCGGTGGCTTCGGCAACGAAGTGATTTTCACCGATGGGTTTCCCACTGAAGATGGTCGCGGAAAGATCGTTCCGGCAGATTTGCTTCCACCAGACGAGGTTCCGGATGAGGAGTTTCCAATGGTTCTCACAACTGGACGCCTGCTGGAGCATTGGCACACGGGTGCAATGACGCGTCGTGCCACCGTGTTGGACGATATTGAGCCTGAAGGCATCGCTGCCATGAACGGAAGACAAATCGCGAAGCTTGGTCTTGAAGCCGGTCAGATGATTGAAGTGGCGACTCGTCGTGGGACAGTAGAAGCAATTCTGCGGGAAGACAGGGAAGTGGCCGATAACATGGTCTTCATTCCGTTCTGCTTTAATGAAGCACCTGCCAACCGTTTAACCAATCCGCAGCTTGACCCGTTTGGCAAGATACCGGAGTTCAAATACTGCGCAGCAAAGGTATCACCTCTGGCCAGACGCGAGGCCGCCGAATAACCGGATGCATAAAACCCCGTTGATACCCGAGGAATTCAGACAGGGAGCCGAACAGGCAAACATGTCCCCGGGTATAATGAGCGGGGACTTTGTGTTTGTAACGGGCATGACCGGGAGTAATCCGGATGGTTCCATGCCCGGCGATCTCGGCTCTCAGTTCAGAAACGCATTTGAAAAAATACTTGCTGTGCTGGAAGAAGCCGGGCTGAATTTTGGTGCAGTGGTGGAAATGACCAGCTACCATGTGGGACTTCGAGATCACTTCAAACAGTTTGACGAAGTTCGTCTTAAGTACTTCGCCAAGCCTTTTCCAGCCTGGACCGCTGTTGACGTTGCAGGGTTGCGAAGGGACGGCGCAGTTGTGGAAATAAAGGTGATCGCGAGAAAACTTCAATAGATATCCCCCGTTATCAGCACCTGTAGACTACAGGTTATTACCTGTTGCCATTCACGTTCAACCGGAATAAACCTGTCAGAACAACCCCACATCTGTTTTCAATCAGGACTTCTTCCATGAACATTCACGAATATCAGGCAAAAGCACTACTCAAGGAATACGGAGCACCAGTAGCATTGGGAGTTCCCATACTTTCTCCAGATGATGTGGATGCAGCAATTGATGCACTGCCTGGCCCGCTTTATGTGGTGAAGAGCCAGATCCATGCTGGCGGCCGCGGTAAGGGAAAATTCAAGGAGCTTTCAGAAGACGCTAAAGGGGGTGTGAGACTTGCTTTTTCACCTGAAGAAGTTCGCACTCATGTTTCCGAGATGCTCGGCAATACGCTGGTCACAAAACAGACTGGTCCTGCAGGAAAACAGGTAAACCGACTGTACCTTGAAGACGGCGCAGACATTGACCGAGAGCTGTATCTTTCACTGCTGGTGAACCGCGAGACGGGCAGAGTTTCTTTCGTGGCCTCAACAGAGGGCGGCATGGACATTGAAGCTGTGGCAGAAGAAACACCGGAACTGATCCATACAATTGATATCGATCCACAAAATGGTTGTACTGCTGATGATGTGGCAAGACTGGTTTCAGCTTTCAAACTTGATGGCGATGCTGCCACCGATGGAGAAACGCTCTTTCCCACGCTTTACAATGCATTTGTCGAGAAAGACATGAGCCTTCTGGAAATCAACCCGTTGATCGTTATGAAAGACGGTCATCTGCGTGTACTCGATGCAAAAGTGTCCTTTGACGGGAATGCAGAATTCCGCCATCCCGAACTTGAAGAACTGCGTGATCTGACTGAAGAGGATGAAAAGGAAATCGAGGCATCAAAGCATGACCTTGCCTACATCGCTTTGGACGGCGACATCGGTTGCATGGTAAATGGTGCCGGACTGGCCATGGCCACAATGGACATCATCAAACTTTATGGTGCCTCTCCTGCAAACTTCCTTGATGTGGGTGGTGGCGCTACAGCAGAAAAAGTAACCGCCGCGTTCAAGATCATCACTTCTGATCCAAACGTGAAAGGTATTTTGGTGAATATCTTCGGCGGCATTATGCGCTGCGACGTGATCGCAGAGGGTGTTTTGACAGCTGTGAAAGAAGTAGGGTTGAGTGTTCCTCTGGTTGTACGTCTTGAAGGCACAAAGGTTGAAGAAGGCAAGTCCATGATCAACAACTCTGGGCTAAACGTTATTGCTGCGGATGATCTTGACGATGCTGCGCAAAAAATCGTTAAAGCCGTTAAAGGCTGACGATGAAACCGGCGTCGGAAAGAGCGCAAAAAGCCTCAGAGGCTTCCTTTGAGGGTAGAGCTTGTCCGGCCTGCGGTTGTGTAAAAAACACAGGCATTGAAAATTATTCACATGATGAGTGGCATGTCACTAAATGTGATGAATGCGATTTCGTTTACCTGAAAAACCCACCGGGTTATGAAGCCTTAATCGATGAGTATTCCTGGGAGAAAACCTCTGTTGAGGAAACAAAGCGTCGTCTCTCTACTCGCAACATTGGTGCAAAAATCAGTAAGTCCTCAAGATGGAGGCTGTCATTGCTGAGATTTTCAAGAACAAAGATCACCCATTATTTTGATAATGGTAACGTTCTGGATATCGGTTGCGGAGCAGGCGGGAGGATTCTACGTTCTAAGGGCATCCCTCATGGTGTTGAAATTTCGCGCGAACTAAATGCTGCCGCAACAACCAGTATGGAAAAGCGTGGTGGGTACTCAATTCATGCTCCGGCAGTTGATGGTGTCAAAGTATTCCCGGATAATTATTTCGATAGCGTCTTGATGCATTCATTCCTTGAACATGAAGAGAACCCGGGCGGGCTACTATCAGGCCTTTATCGAGTGTTGAAGCCCGGAGGGTATGCCTATGTTAGGGTACCTAACTACGGTTCTCTTAATCGTATGGTTATGGGGAAAAAGTGGTGTGGTTTTCGCTACCCCGACCATGTGAACTATTTCACACGGGCAAGTTTGAAGGGACTTTCTGAAAAATATGGATTTGATTTCAAACTCTTAAACTTCATGAATTTGATTGTTGACGACAACATCAAGGCGCTCATCATCAAACGTTGAGCAATTTACCATGAATTCAATCACCAAACCTTGAATTATCATTAGCGCTTGTTTTCTAGTATCACTGTACAAGATAAGTATGCTGAATTAACTGAAGTTCAGTTAGCAGTCCGGGAGGTTCGTTCATATGATCAATATTTTCAGAAAACTGTTTTCACCCATTGTTTTGGCTGGGATATTGCTGGCGCCATCAGCAGTTCTGGCGCAACAGGAAACAGATGCTCCAACCAGTGAGACAGATCCGGTTCTTGTGTTCAATCGTGTGTGTTACGCACAGGTTCCTGTCATCGAAAATATACGAGATATGTCAACCCGCTTCGCCTGGGAACGTATTGGAGGAGATGATCTTAAGCAGTTCACGACACTGGAAAGCCCGGATGTGTTGGAAGGCTGGGATGTGAGGATCGCCAAGAAGCTTTATCGGTTGGGGATAGTTCAGTCGAAGCCCAGCGAAGTTATGCAGAAAACCTTTCCGGAATTTGCCGATGGTCAGGCCACATCCTGTTCGCTCGTTCTTGATGGATCAGATGAAGCCGATTTGGTCCTGATAAT
>CAWUJF010000132.1:0-7692 GCA_963922405.1 uncultured Hyphomicrobiales bacterium
AGTCAAAACTGCAAGCTCGCGAACGGGCGTTGGGTCGGAGGCCCAACGAAGGCAAACAAAGTCGAGCGCTCGCCGGATGGCGAGCAAGACCAAACAAAAGGACGGACAAGCGCAGCGACGTCGAAACTCTACCCGGACCAGAGTTCAGTATCAGGATGGAACTGTGACCATGCAAACCAGAAGGCCTGATGGCTACCCAGATCAGCACCGTTTGCATCCACGGCTCGAATGCCACCGGCATCAAGTTTCAGGCGAACGTTTTCAAACGCAACTTCCTTACCCTTTTTCAAAGCAAGGAATGCCTTACTGCGTTGGAAGGCAACCGGCTTACCGGACGCAGTGGTCACACCGATGATGTCCTCATGAACGGAAAGACGTGGATCCACATCACCCACCGGGAAGATCGGTCCGTTTGCATCACGGCCATTGCGGAAATCAAAATCCCGGCCAAGCGCATATCTTTCGAGAAGAACCGTTGTTTCAGGATGCTCTTTTTTCCATGTTCCCCAGTCAGTGGTAACCACACTTGCCTGTTCCAGCTTGACGTTTTTCTTTTCAAGCGGACCGGTTACGGCATGCCCCAGAAATGTGTCGAAGACCGAGAACGTTCTCACATCATACATGACCTTGTTCGAGCGGATCAGCAGACCGGAGGTACGCAGGATCGGCCGCTCAACGCCATTGGGAACGCGGTCTGTGAAATAGGCCTGCGCAGCACCACACAGTGTGCAGTACGGAATGCCAAGATGTCTGCCACCGAGCGTATCATTGACCATCTCGCGCACTTCCATGATGCGGCGTGGATAAGCACGGAATTCGCCGTTCACCTCAACGCCAAAGACAATGTCATCGTCCTTCAGCCAGGTCGCTTCTTCTGCGGTACTCACCTGTGGATTATCCGCAGCAGGGATACAGTTACACACTTCGTCAGTCGTGTCGTATTCGCGGGCATCAATCAGCACACCACCCCAGGAAACATGACGCCAGTCAATTTTGCCTTCCACGAAGATCTTTTCCCAACCGGGTACAATATTGGTGAAAATCGCCCGTTTGGCTTCCAGATAATTTGGCGGAGCCGGCACATCCCATGCGATGAGATGATCAGTTACAACACCCCAGCCATTTCCGGCAGGCACGTCCTTGCCAAGCAGTTTTGACGCAGCACCGGAAAGCACAGTGTCCAGCTCAATACCGGACGCAAAGCGCATCAGGTCGCTGATGATCCAGACCAGTCTGGGATCTTTGGATTCAGCAATTTCATCTAGCGCCAGACCCTGGTCCCTGCCCCAGTTTGACTGTTGAACACTGTCGATGAACGCCACTTTCACCGCATCCTGCAGTTCTTTTGATAACGGGCCGGTCGGGATTGCGGGTGGTTCACCAAATTTATCAATCACATATTTTGGCAGTGGCTTTGCTTCCTGTGCTCGCAAAGCATCAATCCAGAGAAGGGAAATAATAAGAACAAGGAATAATGAGAGAATACGGGTTTTTAAGCTTATTGCCGTTGCCATTGGAGGACCTTTCACATGCCGGTTGAACCTCAGACACACAAGCTATTGCAATAAAAGCCTGTGCCACCCTTTTCGCGCAGTCATCTTGATTGGTCGGGAATTCAGGCGCAATCCGGATCGACGCAAACTTACTCGTAAATCCCAATACCGCGAGTAACGATACATCAGCATTTTGTGAACGTTAAGCGGGATAATGACGGATTTTACGCAGCGATCAGCTCAGATCTTGGTCTCGTTGGCCGCAGGAGTTACCCGTTTCCTAGCTCTTCGCAGTTCGCGATGCGAGATATAGGTGATGGCTGAAACGATCACTGCCCCTCCTAGCAATACGAACGGATCCACTGGTTCTCCGAAAAGCGCAATCCCGATTAATACCGCCCACACAAGCTGCAGATAACTGACCGGCTGCGTCACCGTAATGGGTGCAGAGGCAAATGCTTTGGTGAGTGTGTAGTGGCCAATGGTTGCAAAAACCGCTGTGAGACCAAGCCACATCAGTTCTTCGAGTGTCGGGTGACGCCATTGCCAAATGGCACCGGGAAGCAAAACAAGCGTACAGAAAAAAGAAAGCCAGGCTACGATCTCGGAAGGTGATGTTTCACCCGTGAACCGTTTGGCCAGAATAAACGAGGTGGCAAAAAGCGGTGCCGCAGAAAGCTGTGCCAATTGACCAAGCCCCACTTCCTGAAATCCAGGACGGATAATGATGAACACCCCTATCAAACCCACAACCACAGCCAGTATGCGATGGATGTGCAATCTTTCTCCCAGGAAAAGCGCTGCCCCGATGGTTACAAAAATCGGCGCGGTGTAGCCAATCGCCGTAACCTCCGCCATGGGAATCCGAGCCATCGCATAAAACCAGAGCATCACCGCTCCGCCGTGAACAAGGCCACGCACAGCATACAGCCCCAGATTGCTCTTGTAGGATTGCGAGGAAAGCGCAGAGATAAATATCGGCAGGATCAGAATAAAACCGATCAGATAGCGGATAAACGCTGCTTCAATCGCCGGCATATCAGAACCCAGATACCGCACAATCGCTGTCACGCCAGCAAACAGCATGCCGGTTGCTATCATCCAGCCAATACCCTTCAGAGTCTGCTGCAAATCAGAAGATGGCGATTGTGACAAAGTGTAAATCCGATGATGGGAGATTTGGACTCGAACGGCGATTTAAGCACGGTTGCCAAACGAATAGAAGAGCAATTCTCGATTATGTTTGGAGGGCTCGCCAGACAGCAGGTTTCTGATTTTCAAGAACCACAGGGACCAGCAAAATAGCTATTGACCTTTGCAGATGATTTAATCAATTTGAGCCTCCCGAACGGCGTTCCCTATCCATGAACGTTGTCTGCCCTCAAACTTTCCCGCTGGAGTTCAGTTGCGTTTTCTATCCGTAAAAGCCGTGCCGAAGCTGTTCTGGAGTTCGCCAAAAGCGCTTACGATCAGACCTCCCGGCGTTTCAGTGTTGTTTCTTGTGATCGGCCTTACCATCTTTGGGCTGGGCGAAGCTTTGATCATTGCCGCAACGGTAGGCGTAAGCCCGTGGACTGTTCTAGCCCAGGGCATTACCCACATAACAGGTTGGAGCATCGGCTTTGCCACTTTCGTGATCAGTGTGAGTGTACTCATCTGCTGGGTACCGCTCAAACAGGTTCCGGGCATCGGCACAATATTGAACGCCATCATAGTGGCCCTGGTGCTGGAGTATCTGCTTCCGTTTCTGCCCACCTTTGACAATCTGTTCTTGCAGGTAGGACAAGCCACCCTCGGTGTCATCGTCACAGGAATTGGCGGAGCCATGTATCTCATTGCAAATCTTGGACCCGGCCCCAGGGATGGCTTGATGACAGGGCTTCAGATGATCACGAACATGCCGATCGCCTGGGTCAGGACGGGTCTTGAAATCTCCGTGGTAGTAATCGGCTGGTTGCTTGGCGGATCTGTAGGCATAGGCACCGTACTGTTCGCGTTCGGCATTGGCCCGGCAATCGCAGCCAGCATGTATGGAATGAGCCAGGTCTTCGGTAAAAATTCTGAATGATACCCTCTCAGTGAAGCTTTCAATTCACTGCAAGGTTTCCACATCCGTTTGGGTGACTGTGTAATTGGCAGTCATCGTCACGGAGTCACCCGGGGCAAGCCTGTCCCATACCCCGTTTGCCGCATCGGGGTTGGATGAGTCTCCCAATGGCGCATTGTCCGTGAGAATAGCTGAATCCGGTAACGGAACCGGAGGGGTTCCACTGCCATTATGACTGTCAGAAATGCTGATATTGGTCACAGTCTGGTTTCCCGTATTGGTCAAGACATAGGTATAGGTGATCACCTGCCCTGCAACCACATCCGTTGTGTCATTTGCAGATTTATCAATCGAAAGCGCAGGTGCAGAGGTCAGGTTAACCGTCACAGTATCCTGCGGAGAGATGAGAACATTGTCTCCCGTATCGCCCTCCGCATGAGCAATATTGGTCACCACCGTAGCATCCAGATCCGGCAGGGTGAGCGCGTAAGACCGGTTCACCACCCAGGTCTCACCTGGCTCGAGTATATTGTCACCGTCATCGCCTGAAGTGGGTACAGCAACAAATCTGCCGATCACATCATCAAGGATCTGCACATTGGTCAATCCGCGTTCATTGCCCGCCGGATTTGTAATCAAGAACTGATAATTCACCAGATCATCGATTGAATCAGTCCCGCTTCCATCCACGTCGGTGATGGAAACAAAGCTCTTGTCAAAGTCCAGATAGGTCTGACAAACCTCAACCGTATCAAGAAAGTTACCGATCCTCAGGTCACCGCTCCCCGTTGCAACAGCGGTAAAGGCAAGTGTCATGGTGGTACTTCCTGCGGCCGGAAGATGGATCGCAGAATACTCCACCCAGTCGGCAGTGCCGGTCAGAAAATTCGGAGGATTTGTCGCCCCTCCCCCGTCATCGGTTATGGCAAGTGCTCCTTCATCAACGCCACCACGCCCCCGGTGAACCCAATAGATCAGAACTTCAGCATTTTCCTGGATCGGTATTGGCGTGTTGGTCAAGGTCCCGGCATCAGTGGCATTGATCTCGGCATGCTGAACACCTGTGTGGGACGGAACCCCAGTATGTCCGCTTTGCCAGATTTCAATAACCGTGTCAGTCGTACTCCAACCGGGCACATCTGCTTCCAGTTCATTAAAGAAGTTGGTGCCGGGGGGATGCGTCGGCAATTCAAAGCCACCATTGGTGATGAGATCCGTACCGGTACAGCGGGGCATTGCCTGTGCCTGTGAAGGTGAAAGAAAACTGCTTCCGGCAATGGCCAGCAATAGTGACAGACCGTAGGACAAAGAAAGGATGCTTCTTGACGCGACCTTTCCGGCACTCCCACACAGTCCGTTTTCAAGCAGAAACTTATTTGGTCGCAACATAAAGATAACCAACTAAAATTTATCCCAGCCATTTGAATGAGCTCGATACAGTGGCAATCAAAACCGCCCAAACGTGGCGCACGACTACGCGTTTCTGTGCAAACCCGGTTCCGAAATCAGCTTCTCACCTGTTGCTTGTGCAAACCTTGGGACTGCACCGTTTATCAAGGTTTTACAGGCCACTGCTGGCACGAAATATCTAAAATTGGCGAGCCCAATTCTCTCACCCGACCCGGATTTCCGGGGTATCAAAAACAAGTTACTTGATTACAGAACGTTTGTTCTGTAATATTCTTCTATGGCAAGACCTCAGAAATATAAAAGCGAAAATCTGGCAGACCTGGCTTTGACCACTTTTTGGGAAGGCGGATATTTTGCCACTTCCATGGATGATCTGGTCCGGGCTACTGGCGTCAATCGTCACAGCATCTACAAGGAATTTGGCGGCAAACGGCAACTGTTCCTCGCCTCCTTCAATCATTACAGCGAAACCATCGTGACCCCTGCTTTCTCAAGAGTTGAGGAAGCGGATGCAAACCTGGACGCGGTGTCTGATTATTTCGAACAACAGATCACATTGGCTGAAGCGACAGGGCTCCCTGGACCCGGCTGCTTCATCGCCAATTCCATGACCGAAGTGGCACCCCAGGACCCGGAAGTTCAAAAAATCGTCGACACACACAATGAGCGGCTCAAGCAGGGATTTGTGGGCGCACTGCGGAACTCTTTTTCCTCAACCGAAAGTAAGTCTGACGATGAAATTGAACAGCTGGCGCAGATCATGCTCGTTTTCACAAACGGCCTCTGGTCACTTTCCAGGCGTGTTTCCGATGGCCAGAAACTCAGAGATGCGGCCAACAATTTTCTAACACTGATCAGGAGAAACCTATCATGACCATGACGGATGTAACTCAGTCGACCTTCTCATATAAGCCACTCCTGGTCGCCACAGGCCTCAACATGATCTGGATAAATCTATCAGAGGTTTTCCGCTATTTTGCCTTTGTCATGCCGATGATGCGGGATGCATTTCCCGTTCTGCCTGAAGTGGCACCCATGAACATTCCGGTTTTTCTGGTCTGGGGCATCTGGGATACGATCCTTGTATTATCCGTCTGTATGATCGCCTGGCTATCGCTGGACAAGTTCGGCACATCTATCAAATCCACAGTTCTCATCGGAACGGGAATTTGGGCGTCGATCTTCGTCATCCTCTGGCTCGGGCTCTTTAACATGAACCTTGCCACACCGCAGATCCTGCTAACGGCCTTACCGCTTGCATGGATCGAACTGGTCGTCGCTGTCTTTATTGTCAGATGGTCAATGCTGCGCAATTAGCAATTAGGCAGCAGCGTTGCTTACCGAGGTCTGTGCTTCTTCAGAACAGAACGCAATCTAGCCTCATCAATGCCCAACATTTTAGAAGCCCGTTTGATATTCGGTGGTGGAGGCCCAACGGCTTCGGCAAGGGCTCTTTCAGTTACGCCAAGCTCTCTTGCCGCCGCTGCCAATGGTCCACCCCTTCCACCTTGCGAGTTCACGGGACGGGCTGCTGGGCGGGGGCCAGCATTTTCAAAATCACTGCTCACATTTCCCCAATGGCAACGAGGGTAAAATGGATAGCTGTCCGTGGCGAAATAAACGTAATTACCATTTAGAAGAGCACCATTGCATTGGTCGAGGTTTCCATGCCCTTTCTTGAATTCCCAATCCTCAACAAACCGACCATCATAATTGCCACCAGGTTTTGTGGGCCGGGTACCTGCCTTTAGGACATAGCTAGGAATTGCATTCTTGCCCACATAGTGAATTTCAAAACCATCTGCCGCATAACCGATATGCGTGGACTTCACTTTTTCCAGCAGACCCACCGGAACCCCGTGGTAGTGGTATACACCCCTATTGTCCACATGCGCATTGTTTCCATCCATGCCCAAAGCTTCGGCGGAACCAATGCCTTCTAGGTTCCAGCCAGAAGCACTATCCCGACTAAACCCACGCGGACTGGATTGGTCGTACCAATCAGCGGTACCGGGTCTGATTACAATCCCGTTAAGCGCAATACCCACAATGGGTGTATTGAGTGTGGCATTGTTAGTTTTCTTGGGCTTCAGATCAAAACAGTATTTTTGGGATTGAGTTTGAAAACTGTTCGGGTTTCCTGCGTTTGGAAACTGGCCTATTTTGTGGTTCGGCACTCCATTTGATTCAATACATCGCTGTCCTGACAATTCATAGATCTTAACATCCGGATTCGCTGCATACGCTGACAGATGACCAACTGTGAAACTTGCATTCGCCATAACGGCAACAAGCATTAATCTCTTCAATCCAAATTTTAGGAGCACCAAAGTATACCTTTGTTATCAGTATTTCGTGACGACTTTCTTGATCTTGCCAACAAGCCGTTTTGTGGAATCGGACAAACGATCAAATGATTCACGTATCTCAGAATTTATAACAGCCCCGCCTGTTCGGATGCTGTCAAACACCTTCACATAAACCGGGGTTCGTTCTACCACCGTTTCATCTTCAGTGAAAATCTGCTCTTCTAGACTATTCTGCGGCTCCACCACAAGTTCCTGCTTTGGTTCTGGTGGAAACTTGATTTCGCAATATGCGGTCAACACCGGATATGAGGCATCAGTAATATTTGTCAGGACCTTTGGAATTGCAGCATTGCACTCTGCCTGCGTTTCCCAGGTCTTGTCAGGCCTTGGAACCAGATCACAATTCATGGTCTGATCACCACAACCCAATACA
>CAWUJF010000133.1:0-7675 GCA_963922405.1 uncultured Hyphomicrobiales bacterium
TCCTGGCGCGCGATGGCTATAGTCCGGCCCGCACGCCACCCGGCGGCCCCTCTGGCGGAATTGGTAGACGCGCGGGATTCAAAATCCCGTTCCTTTTAGGAGTGCCGGTTCGATTCCGGCGGGGGGCACCACGTTATTTCACTGTATTTTTCGAATTGACTGAGAATGTTTCTAATACCTAGGCATTTTCACTCGACCTATCTCACCTACAAGGTAGGATCAGGAAAACGTCCAATTGAATTCTCAAATGCCAGTCCGGCATTAAAGACGATATTTTCGTCATATGGCTGACCAACAATTTGCATCCCGATCGGAACACCATTCGTTCCAATCCCGACCGGCACCACTAGTACAGGACATGTGCTTATCATGTTAAAGGGCACGGTCATTACCCACCCCAACATAGGGTCTGACGTCTTGCCATTAATCGTGAGTTCATGGTTGCCTGGATCGAAGTCTGCAGGAACACCTGGTATTGCCGTAGTCGGACAGATAAGAAGGTCATATCCGGACATGGTTTCTCCAAAAGTCTTGCTCACCTCTCCTTCTACAGTTAAGGCTTCCAGATACTCTCGCGGTGATACACGAAGTCCCGATTCAGCAAAGGTCCGGGCATAGGGTGTCATCATATCCCATTCTGCTTCGTTAACCGGTGCGATTGAGGTTCCGAAGATCATGCGAAGCCTGGTAAGGCCAGCCTCCAGTAATCGAATATCCCATGGTAGCGAAATCTCTTCCACAATTGCTCCAAGTTCCCGAAACCGTTCTGCACTGGCCGCTAAAGCGCTGACCACATCTGATTGAACCTCAAAAAACCCGAGGTCATAGGATAGCGCTATCCTTGTGCCCTTTAACGACGACCCTGTTGCTTCAATTTCAAATTGCGGGAGCGTGGTAGGATCTTCAGGAAGTGGCCCGGACAAAAGATTTTGGAACATCATGACATCGCTCACCGTGTGTCCAAGCGGTCCGGTGTGACAGTAGGGATCTAGGTTGAATGGCGGATCGACCGGGTTTCTCCCCCGCGGCGGTTTATAGCCAACCACACCACAACAGGATGCTGGTACTCTGATGGAACCACCAATATCTGAGCCGGTTGCAAGTGTTGATGAACCGGCAGCCAGGGTGGCCGCCGCGCCGCCAGAAGATCCTCCCGGAGTTATATCCGGATTCCATGGATTACGGGTTACGCCCCATCGACGTGACCACGTCACAACAGCACTTGAGTACTCAGGCGTGGTACTTCTTGCATGGACAATAGCACCTGCGTCCAGCACCCTTTGATTGATGGGTGAGGTTTGCGATTGCGGTGTATCATCAGACAACAAGGAACCAGCCGATGTGGGTTGACCTTTAATGTGGCCTGAATCCTTTACCGCAACACAAAGGCCCTCCAGGGGTCGTGGAGGCTCGCCTTTGCCGAGATAGGACAGTTCGGCATTTTTAGCTGCCGCACGTGCTTGATCAAAGTAAGTGTAGCTGAACGCGTTCACCAAAGGTTCGGTGGCGTCCGCACGAGCGATAATCGCCTCGGTCAATTCAACCGGAGAAAGTGAACGATCCCTGAACCGTGTAATCGCTTCACAAGCTGACATAAACACCAGATCATCACTCATCCCGCACACTCCAACACAGATTCAATAGAGAGTGTCATCACATCCATAATTTCATCAATATCCATCGGTGTACAAATGTAAGGCGGAGCTATAGCAAGAACTTCTGAGATTATCCGGAAAAACACACCACGACGTTCCGCCTCAAGGCCGACTAGCTGAGCCTGTTGTGATGTTTCAAATTCAACAGCGGCAAGCAACCCGTTACATCGAACATCAAGAACACCAGGATGGTTTTTCAGTTTCTCGAGCCGTTTGTTGAGATGAGAACCCAAGCCTTTGACATGAGTTGGGAGGTCCATTTCCTCGTATATCGCAAGGCATTCCAGGGCAATTGCTGCACCCACTGGATGACCGCCATAAGTGACACCGTGACCGAAAGTGCCGTAATCATGGGCCAAGGTTGATATCTGATCTCTGACTTCACGCGACATGGCAACAGCAGACATGGGAAAGACCGAAGCCGTCAATTGTTTCGCCAGGGTCATGAGGTCAGGTTTGATGCCATAGGTTTCGCAAGCAAACCACTCACCTGTCCTGCCGAACCCGCAAATGATCTCATCAGCAATCAGGAGAATGTCATGCTTTTTCAGAACTTCCTGGATTTCAGACCAGTATCCTTCCGGTGGCAGAATGACTCCGCCCGCACCCATGGCAGGTTCTCCAATAAAGGCGGCAATGGTGTCTGCATCTTCTTTACGAATTAGCGCGTCAAGCTCCTGGGCACGGCGTTTAGAGAATTCTATCTCGCTTTCCCCTGGTTCAGCATCACGGATGTAATGTGGCCTACCGGTTCTGAGAACAGAAGTGAGCGGTAAATCAAATCCGTCATGACAATAGGTGAGACCGGTTAAAGCCGCACTCATCTGACCGGATCCATGATAGGCACCATGACGGGCAATGATGCGTTTCTTTTCCGTTTTTCCTCGTGAGTTTTGATAGAAACGGACAATCTTGGAAGCTGTCTCCACAGCCTCAGACCCTGATGTACCAAAGAGGATATGGCTCATATCGCCTGGAAGATGTTTGACTAACCGTTCTGCAAGTTGGTTCGCGATCGCTGGCGTTCTACCCATAAAGGAATGATAATATGCCATTTTCTGCATCTGCTGAGTGGCCACCCGGGTCAATCGTTCAGGAGAAAATCCCAGAGAAGAGCACCAAAGTGCCGAGACCGCATCGATATAGGATTTGCCACTCTCATCTGTGACGCGTATCCCCTCACCTTTTACAAACTGTCTTGCGGGTTTGCTCTCTGCGAGTATTGGATCAGTAAAGGGAAGGAAATGGGCCAAATCTCTCTCCTGTGGCACTATTTCGAAAACATGTGACGTTACCCTGCAGTCAGAAGGATCATGGTTGCCATGCCCCACAACGTCATCTGAAAATGTGTGTTTTGTGCACCTTCGTGGCAAAACCAGTAACAAAACCAGTTTCCCACAATCAGAAACCCTGCCCATGTTGCTGTAAAGACCAGTGCCCCGAACAATCCCAAAGCCCGTGCGTTTTCAGGATCCGTCAAGCCAAATATTGCAAGAACTAATGCAATCGTGCCAACCCATAACGCAATCACGGCAAATAGCTCCCACAGGACAATGATGCGAAACAGGAACCGCTGCAAAACGGGGTTCTTTATCTGTCGATAAGAAACCTCAGCAAAGGCTTCCGGGTAGTCTTTTTCCATTCGCTTCATTTCCAGAACTTCTGCTGTGAAGGTGCTGTTTATTGAAGAATAGAACAGGTTTTCGTAAACACCGGTCGTAAGCCAGGCAGCGAGAAAGAATGCTGTGGCCGCCTGAGCGATCAATAGAGTGAGTTCAAAATACATTGTCAGGCCATAAGTTAGCGGGGCAGCGTAAAGAGCTGCCCCGAAAAATCTCACTATGTCCAGTGAATGTCAGCAGGGCGAATTTCCTGCTGAATATGCACACCAGCTCCAGCAAGATTTGCACGCGTATGGTTATAAAGTGATTTCCAGTAAGGCTGAATTGTAACGCCTTCATCCTGAATAATCTTCTGACCTTTCGCCATAAGTTCACGCCGTTTTTCAACGTCAGCAACCGCCAGTGCCTGTTCCAAAACGCTATCAAACTCGGCGTTGGACCATCCGAACTCATTCCATGCTTCACCTGAGCGATAAGCAAGTGCCCAAATCTGAACGCCCAGAGGACGGTGGTTCCAGTTTGTGGAACTGAATGGATATTTCGTCCAGTCATTCCAGAAGGAAGAACCGGGAATAACTGTTCTCTTCACCTTAATACCCGCTTCACGAAGTTGGGCTGCAATTGCATCGGTAGTGTCTTTGCGCCAGTCGGAATCAATCGAAGTCAGTTCGTGCTCGAAATCTTCCATACCTGCGTCTTTCAAGAGTTGTAGCGCACCAGCTGGATCATATTTTGGATCTCCAATATCCGCATAAGCCGGATGTGCTGGTCCGACATGGTGGTTTTGGGCAACGGTACCGCGTCCACTAATACCCAGTTCCAGCGGTATTTTATTGTTAACCGCCATTGCTAGCGCCTGACGAACACGTTTGTCGGCGTATGGTTTTTTACCACCCACTTCTGCCAACTGGTTAGGGCGAATGACGATCGTACCCATAGTAACAACCTCATTGCGGCTCCAGCCATCCTGGGCATCCATGAGGTCAATAAACTCGCCATCTATGATGTTGATCGCGTCAACTTCATCAGCTTCAACCGCTGCAATCCAGGATGAAGGATCTGTGCCGTAGTCAATGAATTCAATACGATCCATCCAGGCACCATTTCCTTCATTCCACCAGGTGTGATCCGCGTTGCGCACCAGAACTCCTTTAACGCCAACCTCCAAGCTTTCAGGCAGATATGGGCCGGTTCCAACAGGGTTACCCAGCATATCTTCTGGATTGTGATGATCCGGATGTACAATAGCAGCAGGATAATCTGACATGCCTGCGATCAAAGAGATATCGGCCTTAGGCAGTTTCAGTTTGATTGTATGTGTATCAACGATTTCAATGACACCGTCCAACACCTTGTTGGTATCCGGGTTGATCATGGTAGCCATGCGGCCTGCCATTGAATTACCCTCCACGTCTTTTTCACACCACATCTCGATATTCTTGGCTACGTGTTCCGCAGTGAAATCATCCCCATTGTTCCACTTCACGCCCTTGCGCAAGTTCAGAGTGTAAACCTTCGCATCATCACTGATTTCCCAACTATCGAGCAATACCGGCTTGAACGTGCCATCGTTTTCGTAAGAAATGAGATACTCCAGCCAACCGCGGGTATAGTTAGCCATTTGGGTCCAGTCATAAGTTCGTGGATCTTTCATCGCCCGAACTTCCATCTGATAACGCACAGTCCCGCCTTTTTTTGCGTCACTTGCAGCATTAGCCGGCTTTGGCATTCCAAGCATCGCGTAAGCAGTTGCGGCACTGGCTCCAAATGTGCTGGCAAGGGCCAGAAATTCGCGTCGATCGACAGAACTTTTTCCCACAGTCTTGATTTGGTCAGTAATGACCTTGGGCAATAGTTTACCGGTTTTGGTTAAGAACTTCATTTTTCACTCCCTTATGTTTTGAGGCATCCCTCATGGTTTTGGTGCCCCTGAACGGGGCTGCTTGATAATTCACACGGGCAGTCGCATTGCTTCCACACCATCTGATTCCGTCACGGATGTGCATATGCTCGAAAGAGTTCGTGGTTGATCTTCGGGCCATGGTTGGCCACGATGCATTACCGCGCGTTGATCCCAGATCAGCACATCGCCCACTGTCCACTTATGCGAGTATGTAAATTCCGGTTGCGTGCAAAAATCCGTCAGCTCATCCAACAAAGCGATGCTTTCAGCTTCGTCATGGTTGTCCACCTTGTAGGCATGAGATGCGATGTATAAAGCTTCGCGTCCGTTTACAGGATTTTTCCAAACAGACTTCCAATGCGTTGCAGGCCATTTATGGAACATCGGATGTTTGGACAGTTCTGGTGAAATTTTTGCACGCGATACGGAATAATGATGCCAGATGCCGTTATCCCGAATACGGTTCTTCAGATTTTCAGGCATTTCAGCCCACGCCGCACGCGTAGAGGCTAGCTGAGTTGCTCCCCCTTCGGTCGTTACAATCCTCGCAGTGATTATGTTCGTGAGGGCTGGTGTGGGGATAAATGTACTATCCGCATGCCAGAGAAAATTTGATTCAAGATGCAGGCGATGCAAATCCATATCACCTTTCAGAGAACTGTCGGCACCCACATTGGTTACCTTCGGAATGGTAAACTCTTCACCTGGCTTTCTTTCGTCTGCCTTCCTGTCCTCTATCGGTCCAAATGCTCTCGCAAGTTCCAGATGAGCAGCGTCATCAAAATCCTGTTCGCGGAAAAGAAGCACTGAATGTTCTTCGAATAGCGCGCGCAGTTCCGGGAACCGGCCTGCAGAAACAAAGTCCGAAAGCGCCAAACCGTTTACTTCGACACCAAAATGGGGATTAAGTGGTATGGTTTTTAATTCTGACATTTCAATCTCCCTAAACCACTGCTTTTGCTTCAATTTCGTCCGGACTGAGATCCTTCACCAACTGCCAGGCTGATGATTTGGCACTGTTGAGTAGACCTTTCGGATCCAGACGCTTTTTCCAGGCGAGATGGACGTAATCTGCGCCATGCAATCCGCCACCCTCGATCTGATTGATGTGTGCGTCGTAAACCGTGAAGCCCAGTTTCGAATAAATCCCGTTTATCTCATCCAGCCGTTCCTTGCTGCTGAACCAGATGATCGGCAAATCAACGGATCGGACTTCACCTTCCAGTCTGAAAAATTCATGATGGGACCACACATCATCACCCAAGGCATCTCTCAATTGTGATATGGCGGCAGTGTCTGCGGGGTTAGGCACACCAACCTGTTGGTAAGTTGCTGATCGATCTGATTTCAGCACCTGCAGCGTTGTATGGTTGTAGCAGAACTCAAACGCATGCGGGATATTGGCAGCCTCCCGCTCGCCATTATTGAGCCTCAGTTCCAGATCTCCTCCAGAATTTGCAATTATCGTTTGCAAATCCTCCACATCCTCACTGGGCACATAACAGACAAGTAAATCACAACCATCGCGAATATGGCCTTTCAACGTCGGGAAATATTCAACAATTCTGGCATCTACGACACTTGCAAGTTTGGGGGCTATTTTAGTGGATGTGGAGACTTCGTATCCCGCTGCATAGGCGGCTTCATAACTGTCGAATGTGGCCATGCAGGCAATCCAGTCTCTTGCCGGAACGGTACGCAAAGTGACTTCTGTAATAGCTCCGTTTAGCCCCCAAGCATGATGTATTTTCAAAACATCATCACCTCGGAAAACGTACTCTTTCGGCTCGGCTTCCACAGAGAGTGCTTTCAATTCGATCAGATTGCCTGGCTCTCGCAATGCCCCATTGGCAAGTGAGCCTATGCCTGCAGAACCACCGGCAACAAACCCACCAATTGTTGCTATGTCCTGAGTGGAAGGGAACATCGCCATCTCCTGACCGCTTTTCAGGAGCTCAGCATTGATGTCAGCCATCAATGCCCCAGCTTCAGTTCGTACAAACCCGTCACCGATTTCCAGAATATTGTTCATCTTGGTAGTTTCGATAATCAAACCACCGTCAACCGGCACTGCCTGCCCATAATTACCGGTTCCACCACCTCGAAGGACGATCGGCACCTCTGCCGCATAGGCGACAGAAAGACAGCGCTTCAGTTCATCGGCATTTTTTGGCAGGGCGACCAGATCTCCAAAGCTTTTTTTGAGCTGTTCATTCAGAATGGGGCTGTACCAGAAGAAATCCCGCGAACGCTTCTTCACCAGTACGGCCTCATCCAGAACACTCACCGGATCAAGGCTTCTTGAAAAAGCCTTCCAATCAATATTGTTTTTTCCAGAAATAGAAGTCATGCGAACGCTCCTGTCACCTGAGTGATTAGGGGTTGTGGTGTGCAGTTATCCGCCAACAATTCAAACGTAGATGCGGCGGGAAACATCACCAGATCTTCGAAATTGGCGCCATCTACAAACACTGGCTCCAAACCAATTGCTTGCT
>CAWUJF010000134.1:0-7616 GCA_963922405.1 uncultured Hyphomicrobiales bacterium
CCCATTGAACGGCGCATACGATTGAACTGAGGAAGGATGCCGATAACGTTTTGCACGTGATGTCCCACTTCATGCGCTATCACATAAGCTTGGGCAAAATCACCCCCAGCACCAAACTTGGTTGCCAACTCATCATAGAAACTCAGATCAATGTAAACCTCCGAATCACCCGGGCAGTAAAACGGTCCAGAAGCAGAAGATGCAAATCCGCAAGCTGACTGGGTTTGTCCGGAAAACAGGTTTAGCACAGGCTTGGGATAGGTTT
This sequence comes from uncultured Hyphomicrobiales bacterium, assembly GCA_963922405.1. Taxonomy (GTDB): domain Bacteria; phylum Pseudomonadota; class Alphaproteobacteria; order Rhizobiales; family Rhizobiaceae; genus JAALLB01. Next base: position 266 of record CAWUJF010000134.1, read on the forward strand.
TACCGTAGTCTCTGAATAGTTTGGTCCAGACCTGTTCAGTTGAACCAAGAATGGTTTCCATGAACTGCTTTGCCTCGTCATCAGCGGGTGCTTGAGTGCGAGGAGCTTGTCTGTTTGGGGTTTCCACCTGCGGAGCAAAATTCCCGCCCAATCCGCCACCTAAGAGCTTGAGCGGATTAATTCCCAACACCATCAGCACGATGCCGATGATGATCAAAGTGCCGATACCGAAACCACCCTGGCGTCTGCCACCACCCATAGGCAGCGGACTCCTCCTGGAACCGCCCGGAAAACCAATACCGCCACCAGAACCAGCCCGACCCCTGTCATCATTCACGTTCGCACTACGCTTACGCCCCTTCCAACGCATGATCCACTCCTGCCGTAAGTTACAACCAGCTCAGAAATTAACGCAAGGTAATCAGATTTTAAAGCTTAAACTCAGTTTGTGTGCCCTGAATGATCAGAATGGTCCTCTGAATCATCTTCTTCCAAATCCTCTGGATCAAGAACAATCATACCCACTTTAACAGGTCCCGCCTTTTCAAACACAAGGGTAACATCTCTGAGTTGACCTGCTTCCATTTGTTCATTCAATTGCATGAACATGATATGATCCCCACCCTGTTTGAGCTTGACCTTGCTGTTCGCTGGGATAGTTATTCCGTTTTTCAAAGGTCGCATGCGAACAATGCCATCAACCACTTTCATTGTATGCAGTTGCTGTTTCGCCGAGAAGTCAGCCTTAACTTCAACAAGCCGATCCGCCTCATCACCTGTATTCACAATAATCACATAACCAGCCGCCACAGGTGCTGCTTTTACGGTCGCCGGGATATGTGGATGGCCAATTATCAATTTCCCGATCGTATAGTCATGTGCGAACGCAGTTGATGTAACCAAAAAAACTGAAAAAATGGATGTCAGGAGAAGATGTAATAGCTTCATAATAGGGAAACTCTGTAGCAATTAACACGAAGAACACCCATAGACCCAACAATTCTGTTTTTAAAGTGACAAGTGGTCGCGAATCTTTTTTGTTTTTCCACCAGATTCCACACAGTTTACCCTTTCTATCTTGGCATCCATGTTCTATACGACTCATCTAGCCAAACAATTTATCCAAAACAGCAACCTGCCTCGCAAGATGCGGAATGTTGCGTGCGACTAAACGGAAGTTACCGCTGAATGCCTGCTAGAAAAGACATTAACTCCATCCTCATAATCGGGGCTGGGCCGATTGTTATCGGCCAAGCATGTGAATTTGATTATTCGGGAACCCAGGCCTGTAAAGCACTCAAAGCAGAGGGTTATAGGATAATTCTCGTTAACTCCAATCCCGCCACAATCATGACCGATCCGGAACTGGCGGATGCCACATATATTGAACCCATTACTCCGGAAATTGTTGCAAAAATCATCGAGAAAGAAAGAACAGAGCGTCCTGATGACAAGCTTGTTGTTCTACCCACAATGGGAGGTCAGACTGCGCTCAATACAGCTTTGTCACTCCGCAAGATGGGTGTTCTGGACAAGTTTGACGTGGAGATGATTGGCGCGGATGCTACGGCGATCGACAAGGCAGAAGATCGTGACTTGTTCCGAGCTGCCATGCACAAAATCGGTCTTGCTACACCACGATCAGCATTTGTGAACACGACAGAGCTCAAAAGCCGTTTCGAAAAAGAATACAAGGCAGGCCTTGAACAGGCTCCAGACAAGGATGCATTTGAGGTTGAATGGCGCGAAGGTGAAACCATGCGCATCGAAGAGCATCGCCTGGTCGCACAGTTGCAGGCTCTGGAAGCAACCAAAACCACTGGTCTACCGGCAATTGTGCGCCCTTCATTCACAATGGGTGGTCAGGGCGGCGGCATCGCATACACTCTTGAAGAACTCTATAAGCTTGTCATTGGTGGCGTGGACGCTTCACCGACCAATGAAGTGCTTGTTGAAGAATCCATTCTGGGATGGAAAGAATATGAAATGGAAGTTGTCCGTGACAAAGCGGACAACTGCATCATCATTTGCTCTATCGAAAATGTGGATCCAATGGGCGTGCACACGGGCGACTCCATCACCGTAGCCCCTGCTCTCACACTGACAGACAAAGAGTACCAGATCATGCGTAATGCCTCGATAGCGGTATTACGGGAGATCGGTGTTGAAACCGGCGGATCAAACGTTCAGTTCGCTGTGAATCCGCAAGATGGTCGCCTTGTTGTGATTGAAATGAACCCCAGGGTTTCGCGCTCCTCTGCCCTTGCTTCAAAAGCTACAGGCTTCCCGATTGCCAAAGTGGCTGCAAGACTTGCCGTTGGTTATACATTGGATGAACTGGATAACGACATCACCGGTGGCGCTACACCGGCTTCGTTTGAGCCTTCAATCGACTATGTCGTGACCAAAATCCCACGCTTTGCATTTGAGAAATTCCCGGGAAGCGAACCACATCTTTCTACAGCAATGAAGTCTGTGGGTGAGGTCATGGCTATTGGCCGGACGTTTGCAGAGTCCATGCAAAAAGCCTTGCGCGGCCTCGAAACAGGCCTTTCCGGACTAGATGAAATCGAAATCCCGGGCATTGGAGAAGGCGATGATAAAAACGCCATCCGCGCAGCTCTAGTCACCGCTACACCGGACCGTTTGCGCATGGTGGCGCAGGCACTACGCGAAGGTACAAACCCGCAGGATGTTCATCAATATTCAAAGTTTGACCCGTGGTTCATTGAGCAGTTCTCAATGATCGTGGAGAGTGAGCGCCGGATCAAGGCGCACGGTCTTCCGCAAGACGCAGAAAACTTGAGAATGCTGAAATCGCAGGGTTTCTCTGATCGGCGCCTTGGTGAACTTTCCGGCCAGTCCGAAGCAGAAGTGGCAAAATTGCGCGAGAACCTGGATGTACATCCGGTCTACAAACGCATTGACACCTGTGCAGCAGAGTTTGCCTCCCCCACAGCCTACATGTACTCAACCTACGAAGTACCGTTTGCAGGACAGATGCGCAACGAAGCCCAGGTTTCAGATCGTGAAAAGGTTATGATCCTAGGCGGCGGACCGAACCGGATTGGACAGGGTATCGAATTTGATTACTGCTGTTGTCATGCAGCATTCTCATTGGAGGACGCAGGCTATGAAACGATCATGGTCAACTGTAACCCGGAAACTGTTTCAACAGACTACGACACATCAGATCGTCTTTACTTTGAGCCGTTAACAGCCGAGGACGTGATGGAAATCATCCTCACCGAACAGGAAAACGGCACTCTGAAAGGCGTGATCGTACAGTTCGGTGGCCAGACCCCACTCAAGCTTGCCCAGTTCCTGACAGAGAAAAACGTACCAATCCTTGGCACCTCTCCAGACAAGATTGACCTGGCCGAAGACCGGGACCGCTTCCAGAAACTGCTTGGTGAACTGGACATGCTTCAACCGAGAAACGGCATTGCCCGCTCAGTTGATGAAGCCCGCAAGATTGTCGGTGAAATTGGATATCCTGTTGTGATCCGTCCGTCTTATGTTCTTGGTGGCAGAGCCATGGAAATCGTGCGGACAGATGCCGGTTTTGAACGCTACATCAATGAAGCCGTAGTTGTTTCCGGTGACACACCTGTGTTGATCGACTCCTATCTTTCCGGCGCAATCGAGGTAGACGTGGATTGCCTCAGCGATGGGGAGAACGTGAAGGTTTGCGGCATCATGGAACACATCGAAGAAGCTGGCATTCACTCTGGTGACTCCGCCTGCTCCCTCCCAACGCACTCTTTGCCGCAACACATCATTACTGAACTGGCGACCCAGTCAAAGAAAATGGCACTTGCACTGGAAGTTTCCGGCCTCATGAACATGCAATATGCGATCAAGGGCGACGACATCTATGTGCTTGAAGTGAACCCTCGCGCATCCAGAACAGTTCCGTTCGTGGCCAAAACCATTGGTGCACCGGTCGCAAAGATCGCAAGCCGTGTTATGGCAGGCGAAAACCTGGACAGTGCCATAAACCAGTATGGTGTATGGCGAGAAGCACAGGATTTGAAACATATCGCTGTAAAAGAAGCCGTATTCCCGTTCAACCGCTTCCCGGGTGTCGACATCCTCCTTGGACCGGAAATGCGTTCAACCGGTGAGGTCATGGGACTTGATACGGACTATCCAATGGCCTTCGCCAAGGCTGTGTTGGGCGGCGGCATGACATTACCAAAGGACGGCAGCATCTTCATATCCGTAAAAGATTCAGACAAAGCACTGGTGCTTCCCGCGGCCAAGACATTCGCAAGCCTTGGGTTCAAACTTGTTGCAACCGGAGGCACTCAACGCTTCTTTGAAGAAAACGGGATTGAATGCAGCCGTATCAATAAGGTACTTGAAGGAAGGCCTCATATCGAAGACGCCATTCTCAATGGTCAGATTCAGCTTGTGGTGAACACAACAGAAGGTGCAAAAGCACTGTCAGACTCACGCTCTTTGAGACAGGCAGCTTTGAGAACCAAAACGGCACACACCACAACCGTGACGGCAGCAATCGCCATTTCCAAAGCCATGGAAGCGCTGAACGAAAGAGAAATGGAAGTTAAGCCGCTTCAGTCTTACTTCGCATAGTTTGTGGCTGACTGGACTTCTCTTGTTCCAGTCACAAATCATGCACAATGGACTATTATCTTCCTGCTAGAGACTGGGAGAAGACTCATGCGCAAGATTCTGACTTTTTTGATAATTTTGGCAAATGTGCTGATTATCCAAACCGTTAAAGCAGACGAAATTGAAGGACCGGTTCTGCTGACCATTGCCGGAAAGATTTCAAAGCCCAACCGTGGTCCGGCTGATGAATTCATGGATGTCTTTTTTGGCAGTCAGGATGTGGAATTTGAAAATGCCCGACAGTTTGATTTCAAAGCGTTGAAAGAACTCGGCTTAAAGAAGCTGACGGTCGGCTATGAAGATTGGCCAAAGAAATTCGAGTTCGAAGGCCCTTTGTTGCGGGATGTATTGGCTGCTGCTGGTGCAAACGGTGAGACAATAGTGGTAAAGGCGATAGATGGCTATGCGCCGGAAATTCCACTTAAAGAACTCGAAACCTATCCCGTAATTTTGGCACTGAAAGTCGATGGAAAGTTTCTTGGACTAGGTGATCGTGGTCCTGCATGGGTCATTTATCCAAGAGATGGTTTTCCCGAACTTTCCGACCAGGATGATAGCAAATTCGTCTGGTCGACCTATTACATCGAAGTGAAATAGGATCACCAAATCTGGTCAACCATCTGCACGTCGGATTTAGCCAGTCCCAGCGCTTTCACCCGCGCTTCAATGCTATCTGCCAACGTTTGCACCAATTTTAGTGCAGATGACATTTCCGTAGTGCTGAAATACTCCAGAAGCTGATTTGCGGTCGCTTCATCCTGTCTGGTCAGAGAAATTTCCGCTGACTTGAGGATCATTGGCAACAGTTCAATCAGATTCGCCTCGTACGCTTCAAACACCTCATGAACCTCATCTGCAAACCGTTCAGTTTGCTGCAGCATCAGGTAAAACAGCCGCTTGCATTCATATACGGCTGAGCGATGCATTTCGTTCTGTTGTGGCGCGTGTGAGAGTGAATCCTGGCTGCCCTCCAGGAGTTTTCTTGTGTCCAGAAAACGATGACCCTCGCCACGAGTTAGGTAACGATGCATACCGTATTCCGGTGGAACGGAATCCTGTCCCAAAAACACTGGCACAAAGGGCGCAGCCACCGCTCCAATGGCGGAGTGCCAGATCATTCTTAAACTGTTGTGCACTGGGTGAATGAGCGGGACAACTTGCCCGTATCCTGCGGTGTCCCCAGTCAATTTGGGAGTACGCATCGCCCACATCATGTCCTGCGGACCAATCTTGGCAGGTTCAGAAGCCCTACGGCTCATTTCCGCTTCAATCCAGCGCACGCCTTCCCACCGCCCCTTGCCGTCACCATAGACCTGATTGGCATCAAACGGACCAGCCTCGTACCATCCCTTTTCAATCGCCAAATCAACGAAATGCTCCGGAAATAGAAAATCCGGATGATCAGGCTCATCAACCGGAACTAATTCTATGTAGCCAGGACGGGAAGCTCTGATGCTATCCGCTCCCAACCGCTCTGCCACCCAAAGACCCTGCCCACCGGCAAATTGGATCACCACCCAGGCTTCATCGGGATCCGCAATAATATGGGAGTTACCGCCATACGAACTTTCACCATGGGTTTTGATCAACTCACCAATGATTTCAACGCCTTCACGAGCAGTTTGTGCGCGTTCCATTACAATACGGGCGAGGTCACTATAGTTGGGCCCACTTTGATCTTTGGGCGTCATCGCAACCAATTCATCGCGTGAGGTGGACCAGATATCCCTCACCGCAACTCCATAAGAGTTCAACCCGCCATTGGTGATCGGAGCCGGCACTCCCATGTAATAGGAATAACTGACACGGATATGCCTGGCGGTTGTGGAAACTTGTGGAATGTTGGTGCGAACGCCAGGAAGATCAGCTGTGGAATCAACACCCACTTCAATGATTGAACCAGCTTCGTGCGACTGCCGTGGCACTATTTCCAGCCAATGACTGGAGGGTTCGTCACCATAGCCCGCAAGCCATGCATGACCATCACGGGTATGGTTCTTTCCGATATAAAGTCCGTAGCTCAACTTGAAATCTTCGTCTGGCAAAATTCAATTCGCCGGATTGTGAATTAAATTCCAGACCTTCGCAACGCCTATTACGGGTCAGTTCCCGATATGATCACCGAACCATTAATCTTTTGAAGACAAGAGTGTCTTCCAGATAAATGCACCAATTGCGGCACCCAATAGCGGTGCGATCCAGAACAACCAGACCTGCGACAGAGCTCCTGTTTCAGCAAAAAACGCCACCGCAAGAGATCTGGCTGGATTAACCGAAGTATTGCTGACGGGAATCGAGATCAGATGTATCAGAGTTAAACCAAGGCCGATTGAAATCGGCGCAAAACCAGCGGGTACAGCACCGCTTGTTACCCCTAGAATGATAATCAGGAAGAAAGCAGTCATCACCACTTCGGTAATCAAAACCGCTGTTAGAGAAAACCCACCTGGAGACAAATCACCATATCCGTTGGAAGCAAAGCCACCAACGCCGGAGAAATCCGTTTTTCCAGTGACGATTAAGTAAAGAGTTACAGCGCCCAAACAACCGCCCACAACCTGCGCAACCACGTAAAGCAGCAGTTCCGGCCATTCAAACTTCCCGGCAATCGCCAAACCAAAACTCACAGCAGGATTGAAGTGCCCACCGGAAACACCGCCCACCGCATAGGCCATCGTCAGCACCGACAAACCAAAGGCAAGCGATACGCCCA